>DMOO01000131.1 GCA_003456855.1 Sphaerochaeta sp. | reverse complement strand
TACGATGGCCCTCAGTCTGGCATCCTGCGGATGTCTTCAGGAAGGCCATGGCTTTGGGTGAGGAGTATGGGAAACGCTTCGGGGATGTCAAAGGCTACGAGAAGATGCATGTCACGGCGGCGTACAATATCGCTGCAATCTACATTCCACTGAAAGAGGTCTTGGGCTCGGAGGAGACCATCAAACTTCTTGATGAGGTCTGGAAGCCCGGTGCCTTGGAGAAGAAGGCCAAGCTTGACAGATTCCCACCAAGGATATTCATTGCCTTATGCAGAAAGATTGCAGAGACCATGTTCGGCAACAAGGCGGGATTTGAGAGGGAGGACATCTCCAAGGACAGGACAGAGGTCCGTTTCAACATCCATTCGTGCCCCTATGTGCGAATAATGAAGGAGCTTGGCTGTGAAGAGGCCTGCCCGATAGTCTGCAAGCAGGACGAATACAGCTATGGGGACATGAAGAGCATTGTCTTCGAGAGAACCAAGACGACAAGTAAATGCTGTGTGATATGATAGACTGAATTCTCTATAGGGGGGGGTGGAGCATGGAATTCTATTGTCCGAAATGCGGAAGACGCGAGAGCACTACTACCAGAAAAGCACATTGCGACTGCGGTGGCCTCTGGAGGCTTGATTTCAAGCCTGAAAAGTTTGATTTATCAAAGATCGATTGTGATGAATGGAGCCTGTTCAGGTACAGGGCCTTCATGGCTCTTGAGGATGAGTCCTGGAGAAGTGTGTCATTAGGCGAGGGCATGAGCCCTATAGTGCACCTTGATGAGAATGTCCTTCTGAAGATGGACTACTTCATGCCGACCCTTTCCTTCAAGGACCGCGGAGCGGCCGTGCTGGTTGCCCATTGCAAATCAATTGGTGTGGACAAGGTTGTCCAGGACAGCAGCGGCAACGCAGGCAATGCGGTGGCGGCTTATTGCGCAAAGGCCGGTATTTCCTGTGAGATCTTCGTTCCTGAGGGCACCAGTCCAAAGAAGATAGACATGATCCGCGCCCATGGTGCCACCTGTACAGTGGTTCCGGGAAGCCGTGACCATTGCGCCGATGTCTGCAGGGAGAAGGTTGAGAGGGATGGTGTCTACTATGCGAACCATGTGTACAACCCATTCTTCTACGAAGGCACAAAGACCTACATCTATGAAACCTACGAGCAGCTTCACAGGATTCCGGAGAACATCATAATCCCTGTTGGCAACGGAACCCTGTTCCTTGGTGTGATGCATGCCCTTGAGCATCTGCTTGAGTCCGGCTGCATTGACCACATGCCTCAGATAATCGCACTGCAGACCGAGACCTGCGACCCTCTTCTCAAGGCCGCAGAGCATGGCCTTTCGGAACCTGCAAAGGTCCAGCCTGCACCTACAATCGCAGAGGGAATTGCAATAGGCAAGCCGATGCGTGGTTCAGAGATTCTCGAGTTTGTCAGAAAATACCAGATTCGCTTCATCCATGCACCTGAAGACAGGATCCTGGATGCCCGTTCCAAGTTGGCACTCAAGGGTGTATACTGCGAGCACACAACGGCCGCCAACTACGCAGCCTACCTTGCATATTGCGAGAAATATGGTCCCACACCGGACTGCCTGATCACAATGTGCGGAGCAGGACTCAAATCCGACCATTGAAAGGAGAGCTTATGTTCAGACCCTTATTGAGATCAAAACAGCAGATAGGCACAGAGGAGTGCATCAAGATTCTCAAGGACCAGAAGAGAGGCGTTCTCTCAATGATAGGCGATGATGGCTATCCCTATGGAATTCCTTTGAACCACCTTTACTGCGAAGAGGATGGGCATATCTACTTCCATTGCGGGAAAGAGGGGCACAAACTGGATGCCATTGCAAAATGCGACAAGGTCAGCTACTGCGTCCATGACGAAGGAACAAGGATTGAAGGGCAGTGGCCGCTTCATTTCAGAAGTGTTGTGGTGTTCGGACGCATGCACATTGTGGATGACCCTGACAGGATGCGTGACATATGCATAAAGCTTACCAAGAAGTTCACTGACGACGAGGGCTACCTCAACATGGAGATGGAGCACGCCTTCCATCGCGTACTCTGTCTTGAGCTTGTTCCTGAACACATTTCCGGGAAGAGGGTCACGGAGTCCTGACAGCTACAGCTGACGTTCTATCCAGGCCATGAGAAGGTTGACTATACGCCTCTGCTGATCCTCTGTCAGAGGCCTTCCCTTAGGCACGTGGTACCACTTCTCCAGACAGCCTCTGCAACAGCAGGCGCAGGCATGCTGGGCCTTGAAGACGGGGTGGCCCCTCATGGGTGTCTGCTTCCCGTCGTTTTCAGGAAAAACGCTTGCTAGACGCTCTGAAATGAAGGTTTCCGCGTGTTTCCGTATTTCATCAAGACCCTTCTCCTCAATGTATTTCCTGTCCTTCTCGTCCAAATGGAAGCGGGAGCGGAAGGGGGATTTGCTTAGTCTCTCGAAGGCTTGGTCAATGGTCTGCATTTCAGCTTGAATGATAATTTCCCTCATTTGTCCGGTCAATGCTTCTTTTGACTGGACGCTTTGCTAAAATAATTAGTATATTACCCACGATTGGGAGATAAGGTATTTATGGAAAGCAATACAAAGATATACAAATGCGAGACTTTCGAGGAAGAGAGGGCTCTGTACGGAAGCAATGGAATAGAGGTGGTCTCCTGCCGCTTTGATGGTCCTGCAGATGGCGAAAGCGCACTGAAGGAGAGCTGCAACGTTGCAGTGAAGGACTGCTTCTTCAACCTCCGCTATCCGTTCTGGCACGATGACAACCTTTCAATCGAGGGAAGTGAGATGACCGAGCTCTGCCGTGCTGCGCTGTGGTACACCAATGATGTCAGGATCAAGGACACCAAGCTCCATGGCATAAAGGCTCTCAGAGAGTGCTCAAACGCCAAGATCGAGGGCTGTGACATAATCTCCCCGGAGTTCGGCTGGTCAGTCAGGACAGTCGAGATGAAGGACACAAGCGCACAGGGCGAGTACTTCATGATGCGCTCCGACCATCTTACATTCGACAATGTATCCTTGAAGGGTAAGTACTCCTTCCAGTACATCTCTGATTCCACACTCACAAACTGCAACTTCGACACAAAGGATGCCTTCTGGCACGCAAAGAACGTTGTGGTCAAGGACAGTGTCATCAAGGGCGAATACCTTGCCTGGTACTGCGAGAACGTGACTTTCGAGAACTGCACGATCATCGGCACACAGCCTCTTTGCTACTGCAAGAACCTGAAACTGATCAACTGCAAGATGGAGAAGACGGACCTCTCGTTCGAGAAATCAGATGTCGAGGCCACAGTCAATTCCGTGGTGGACAGCATCAAGAATCCAAGAAGTGGAGTCATCAAGGTCGCAGGTGTCAAGGAGATCATCATGGATGATCCACTTGCCAAGGGTAAGATCGTCGTTGGCTGAATTTACCCAGGAGGACCACATGAAGACCATCTACAGAACAAACGATTCCCTTATGGCCGATGCCGTCGAGGCTCTTCTCAATGACAACAACATCCCTTTCATCAAGAAGGAGCATGGACTCGGTGCCTATGGCCAGATGCTCTTCGGCCGTGCCGAGAAGGGCAACTTCGAGATCCAGGTGAGCGATGAGGATGCAGAGAAGGCGGAGGAGATCATAGGGGTTCTGGTATAACCCTTTATCTTGTGCTGTGTTCTCAAATGCTGTAATATTCAGATGACTTCATTTTCGGAGGATTCACTATGAAAAAATCACCTGTCATCACAGTAGTCGCCATCGGTATCGGTGCAGCACTGTTCTTCGTCCTTGGCCGCTTTGTCGCAATTCCGAGCCCAGTTCCAAATACAAACATCTCACTGCAGTATGGTCTGCTTGGATTCATGGCCGGTCTGTTCGGACCTATCGCCGGTCTTCTCATCGCCTTCATCGGCCATGCTCTGATTGACTTCTCCTATGGTTGGGGAATCTGGTGGTCATGGGTCATCGCTTCCGGCGTCGCAGGTCTTGTCATGGGTCTCGCAGCCAAGAAGCTCGCTCTCTCAACAGAGAAGTTCGACAAGAAGAAGATCATCACCTTCAACGTCTTCCAGGTCGTTGCAAACCTGATCGCCTGGGGAGTCGTCGCTCCAGTCTTCGACATCCTGATCTATGCAGAGCCTGCAAACAAGGTCTTCACACAGGGTCTGGTCGCTGGTGCTTCGAACATCGTCACAACAGCAATCATCGGAACACTGCTCTGCTTTGCCTACACAAAGGCACGCCCGGCAGCAGGAAGCCTGAAGAAGGAAAACTAAGAGTTCTAGCTCTTGATGACGCCAGTGGAGACACTGGCGTTTCTTTTTACATAGAATGTTTTTTGTGCAATAATACTGGCAATGGCAGACAACATCATCGAGTTCAGGAACTTCGGATTCAAATACACCGCACAGGCAGAGCCGACTCTCTATGACATAAACCTTGCAATAAAGCGGGGAGAGAAGGTCCTGATCTGCGGACCGTCAGGCTGCGGGAAATCCACACTTGCACACTGCATAAACGGTCTTATCCCCGCATCTTACTCGGGAGAGGCCACGGGTGAGCTTGTAATTGGAGGCCAGTCCTTCAAGGACCTGGACATCTTCAAGCTCTCCAAGGTAGTCGGAACCGTATTGCAGGACTCCGATGCCCAGTTCATCGGTCTCACTGTGGGAGAGGACATTGCCTTTGCCCTTGAAAACGACAGGACCCCTTTGGATGAGATGAGGAGAAGGGTCGCAGAGGTCTCGAGGCAGGTTGGTGTGGACAAGCTTCTGCACCATGCACCGTATGAGCTATCAGGCGGCCTTAAGCAGAGGGTGTCCCTTGCAGGAGTTATGGTTGATGATGTAGACGTCCTTCTTTTCGACGAACCTCTGGCAAACCTGGACCCTGCAACCGGAAAGACCACAATCGAGATGATCGATGAGATCCACGAGAGGACGGGCAAGACTGTTGTGATAATAGAGCACCGTCTTGAGGACGCTCTTCACCGTGACATGGACCGTGTAATCCTTATGGGAGCGGGCAGGATCATAGCTGATCTCACTCCTGCACAGCTTTTGAGCTCTGATTTGCTCATAAAAAGCGGAATAAGGGAACCGTTGTACATAACAGCCTTGAAATATGCAGGGGTTGAGATAAAAGAGGGCATCGAACCTCAGAGAATCGAGACCCTGAAGCTGTCAGAATCAGACATAAAAAAGGTCCATTCCTGGTACCACAGTGTTCCGGTGACGCCTGTTGTGAACGACAGGCCCGTCATTCTGAAGGCGGAGAACATAGAATTCTCCTACAGCAACGGCCACAAGGCTCTGGAAGGCATAGATGTGGAGATCAGAGAGGGTGAGATGATGAGCATCGTAGGCAGAAACGGTGCCGGAAAGTCCACCTTCTCAAAGGTCATCTGCGGCTTTGAGAAGCAGCAGAAGGGAATTCTGTACCTGAAAGGCTCCGATCTGGCACCGCTTTCCATCAAGGAGAGGGCAGGCCACATAGGCTATGTGATGCAGAACCCGAACCAGATGATCAGCAAGCCCATGATCAGGGAGGAGGTCTCGCTGGGCCTTGTCCTGGACAACAAGCTGTCCAAGGAGGAGATCGACAAACGCGTTGACGACACTCTCAGGATATGCGGCCTCTATCCTTTCAGAAGCTGGCCTGTCAGTGCATTGTCCTACGGGCAGAAGAAGAGGGTGACCATTGCATCGATTCTCTCGATGAACCCTGAGATCATCATCCTGGATGAGCCTACAGCCGGTCAGGACTACAGACACTACACGGACATCATGGAGTTCCTGAAGGAGCTCAACGAGAAGGGTATAACAATCATACTCATAACCCACGACATGCACCTGATGCTGGAGTACTGCACCAGGGCGGTGGTCTTCTCCGACACCCACAAGGTGGCGGACGCTCCGTGCGAGGAGATCCTCACCAATGCAGATGTCGTGGAGAAGGCCAGCCTGAAGGAGACCTCGCTCTCCCAGCTTGCAGCAATGTGCTCCATTGAGGACTCAACGGACTTCATTCGACGATTCATAATCGCAGACAGGGAGGCAAGAAAATAGCTGGCGGTCTTTTCAACTACATAGACAGGCCAAGTCCTGTCCACAGACTCAGCGGAGCCACAAAGCTGGCCTGCCTGCTTCTCTGGTCCCTTGCCGCGATGACGACCTTTGACACAAGGCTGCTGGCAATACTTGCGGTCCTTGCCTTCGTGGTCATGGGAATCTCAAGGATCAGAATCTCCGATGTGAAGATCCTGTTCTGGTTCTCCTTTGTCTTCATGCTTCTGAACAATCTTCTGATCTTCCTGTTCAGCCCAGAGCACGGTGTGTCCATCTACGGCACAAGGCACGAGATCGTGCATCTGTTTCTGCGCTACAACCTGGTCCAGGAGCAGCTCTTCTACCAGCTGAACGTTGTTCTGAAGTATCTGGCAACGATTCCTGTTGTGATAATCTTCGTCTCGACCACCAACCCGAGCGAGTTCGCATCGTCCTTGAACAGAATCGGTGTGAGCTACAAGATCGCATACTCTGTGTCTCTGGCACTCAGGTACATCCCTGACATCCAGAGGGAGTACCACGAGATCTCCGTGGCCCAGCAGGCAAGGGGTCTTGAGATGGCAAGCAGGAAGCAGAGCCTTTTCAAGAGATTGAAGAACGCGGCATCAATGCTGTTCCCACTGATAATCTCCAGCATGAACAGGATAGAGGTCATTGCTAATGCAATGGAGCTCAGGGGATTCGGGAAGGAGAAGAAGAGGACCTGGTACTCGGCAAGGCCGTTCAGGTTCGCAGACTATGCTGCCATAGCCTGCTGTGTTCTGATGATGGTGGCTTCGATTGTGATGAACATCCTCAACGGAGGAAGATACTTCAATCCTTTCGTGTAGTCTCTTTGCAGATCCTTATGTGCCAGTGCTCGCCTGTGCCTATGGAGTAGGTGTCGGCGAAGTTGCCCTGGTTCAGTGCTATCCCCACATTAAGAAGACTGTTGATGTACAGAAGAGGCTCGCCGATAGGAACCTCTGAGAAGCTCTTGCAGGCCTTGATGGTGTAGCCGTAGACAATGCGCTTGTCATTGCTTATCAGAACCCTGATGTCATCGCCGTAGTTCATTCCCTCGGAGAAGAAGAGCTTGTCAGGGATGTTCGTCCACAGGCTGCCGTAGCGGGTGTCCAGGATCTCTATTGTTCCCTCGATGTCCCCGTTTCTGACAATGGGGCTCTCTACACGGAGCATAACCGGCTTTGGGTCAAGCAAGGTCCCAACGTCCTCGAACTCAACAAGGCCTGCCGCGATGCGGGCACCTGTGAAGGCGTAGACGTCGCGGCCGTAGAAGGTGTAGGACCTCTGGCTGTCCTTCAGCCTGTTCTCTGTCTCGGAGATTCGTCTTCTCTCAAGGATTCCAAGGTGCTTCTCAACGTGTGAGAGGGTGCCGTTGTCCGGTGTGACCACTATGTGTCCTGAATTCGTCAGAACAGCAACGCTCTCGCGGTCCGAGCCCACACCCGGGTCTATGACGCAGACGAAGACAGTTCCTGCAGGCCAGTATTCCATGGTCTGGATCAGGCGGTAGCTGGCCTCCCAGATGTTGAACTGCGGAATCTCATGGGTAAGATCCTCCAGTCTGAGGTCTCTGGAGACGCTTGCCGCGACTCCACGCATGGCGCTTACAGCACCGTCGGATGTTCCGAAGTCTGACATGAAGACCACTGTCTTCTGCTCCTTCCATGGGGCCAGGCTCTTCCACTGCTTTGCATCCTTGAATTCAATCATGTTATACCTCTCAGGCTTTCCTAGTCTTTATTGTAGCCGCAAAGGCGCTGTTGAACAGTCCGATAATAGCAGAAATCGTGAAAAGCGTCTCGATTCCGGTGACCTTCCAGACCCAACCGCCAAGCAGTGCCACGAAGATCGTTACCAGATGGTTCACTGAGACTCCTGTGGCGATGGTCGCCCTTGTCTCCTCAGGGCTGTCCGAGAGCGACTGGACATAGACGTTCGAGGCCATGGAGGCAAGGGAGATGATGGAGTCCATCACATACATTGCGCAGCAGATCACGAAGGCCACGTTTGTAGGGAAGAAGTGCTCCGAGAAGCCGTAGAAGAAGCAGACTATGACAAGAAGCAGCGTGTCCGCGACCATGACTATCTTGTAGCCGATTCTGTCAATGAGCTTTCCCACATAAGGGGAGAGGATGGAGCCGCAGATTGCTGATATTGCAAAAAGAAGGCTCATCGTAGAGGCGCTTGCACCGAAGTGCAGCACCAGAAGGTATGGGCCGAAGGTGAAGAACACCTGCTTCCTGGCCCCGTAGGTGACCTCAAGTATGTAGTACTTCGTGAACTTCTTTCTGAAGTAGAAGCGCCTTCTGTTCTTGTCCGTCTCACTGCTTGACTGCATCTTTGTCGATGATGCGAAGCCTACAAGGATCAGGGCCGCTGCAACGGCGAAGACCAGTCTGAACAGGGTGGAGGAGCTGTCCATGAAGATGAAGATCGGGATTATTACAAGATAGCCTGCAAGGGTTCCCATGTCCTGGACGGAGACCTGCTTGCCCAATGAGAGACCGCTCTTCCCGGGTCTTGCGTAGTTGATGCCGATGGAGTTCTTCATGCCCAGCTGGATGTGCTCACCAAGGCTGAATATGCATATGGAGAGCGTCACAAGCACCCTGGAGGCAGGGACTATCGAGAGCATCCCCATTCCAATGACCATGACAACGGCTCCGAT
Source organism: Sphaerochaeta sp. (assembly GCA_003456855.1). Classification (GTDB taxonomy): domain Bacteria; phylum Spirochaetota; class Spirochaetia; order Sphaerochaetales; family Sphaerochaetaceae; genus UBA9732. The sequence goes on along the minus strand of DMOO01000131.1, from coordinate 13,466 downwards.
CTTGAAGATCTTCTCGGCTGAGAAGCGGTAGAGCACCGCCAGGATCCCAACAAGCAGAAGTCCCGGAAGCTCTCTGAAGAACTCTGCGATTCCCCTGTCGAACTCTCCCATTGAGACTATCTCTGCCAGGTAGTTGTCCATGACTCCCTTCTGAAGCCCAACGGCTATGCCGATCACCAGAAGTGACAGCAGATATGGCTTGTACGGTGCATCGTCCCTGTATATCTCTCTAAGTGAATCTTTCATTCCCAAACCCCGAATATGACGTTGCAGCCGATTATAATGAATCTTCAGGATTTCTAGAAGACATGGTTGACATCCAGCAGGACATCTACAAGAGGATGGAAGAGCTTCTTGTTGAGGAGAAGGAGTACTGCGACAACGGAAACTACGAGCACATGGCCCAGATTCTGACCTCCATTGCCATGTACGAGGTTCTCCAGCAGCACGGAAAGACAGAGGAGGAGGCCTACAGGACGGTCTCCGAGGAGATGTGGAAGTTCCTTGACCCTTCAAAGATGCAGAAGATGGCAAAGCTCAAGTTCTTCCTGCCTCTGATGAAGAAGGTGGTCCCTGCAGGCTTCAGCAAGAAGTCGGGCTACGGCTGGCGCTACACCTGGCACAAGGACGATCCAAAGGACCTGTTCCACTTCGAGTGCAACGAGTGCATCTATGCCAAGATCCTTGGAAAGAGGGGACTTCTGAAGCTTGGTGCAATGTGCTGCCACGCAGACATCATCAACTACGGAAGCCTTCCTTACACCGACTTCAAGAGAACAAAGACCCTCTGCCAGGGCGGAGATGTCTGTGACTTCCTGTTCATCCGCCACAAGACCGATGCCGGAGACGGCTGGGAGAGGACGAAGAGCATCTGAGTTGCCACTTTTTGAAAGCGAGTGTAGAATTGGCCCATGAGCTTTTTTCTTGTTCTTGCTTTTCTGTTCTTCATAGGCTCATCCTTCGGGTGGTGCCTTGAGGTTCTGTTCAGGAGGTTCTTCTCAAAGAACAACCCTGAAAGAAAGTGGATCAATCCTGGCTTCTGCACAGGACCTTATCTTCCTCTGTACGGATTTGGCCTGAGCTTCCTCTATGTCATTGCAATACAGGAGCGTCATCTGGCAAATCTAAGCCCTTTGGCTTCAAAGCTGATTCTGTTTACCGTCATGGCAGTCTGCATGACGGTCATCGAATACATAGCCGGAATCCTCTCCCTGAAGGTCTACAAGGTCAGACTCTGGGACTACAGCAAGGAGTGGGGCAACATCCAGGGCATAATCTGCCCCAAGTTCTCACTGGCCTGGGCCATCCTGGGTGCCTTGTACTACTTCCTGATACATCCGCACATCATTGATGCCCTGGCTTGGCTTGCACAGAACCTGGCATTCTCCTTCTTCATCGGGGTGTTCTACGGCGTTTTCATCATAGATGTGGTCCATGCAACGCAGATTATAGCCAAACTTAAAGAATTCGCTGAAGAAAATGATGTCATTGTTCGCTTTGAGGCTATTAAAACAAATATCAGAGATAAAAGAGAAGAGGCAAAGAAGAAGTATCGCTTCTTCCAGCCCTTCAAGACCGATCTGGGCATCAACGAGCATTTGAGGATGATGAAGGACCAGTTCGAGAAGAAGGTCCATGCAAAGAAGGCAAAATAACATTGGAGGTGGATTATGATAAAGGTTTATGGAAGCAAGATGTGTCCTGACTGCCGCAACTGCGAGCTTAACTTCAAGACATACGGGGTGGAATATGAGTATTATGACATCAATGAGAGTCTCAGGAACCTGAAGACCTTCCTGATCTACAGGGACACGGAGCCTGTCTTCGACCGCCTTAAGGCAATCAATGACATCGGCATCCCTGCATGCATTGATGAGTCCGGAAAGGTCTTCACAGACTGGGAGAGCATGATCCGTGAGATGGGTCATGAGGTTCTCTCGGAGGACGGCCCTGCCGCCCCGGCATGCAGTCTGAGCAATAGAAAGGGCTGCTAGGAGGGATTTATGGAACTCAAGAGAGAATACGCAGAGTATGCGTCAAGCAAGGCTATAGAGCTGCTCAACATCGACAGCCCTTCCGGCTTCACCAAAAAGGCCGCAGCATGGGTCCTGGATGCATTTTCAGGCCTCGGATACAAGGCGAAGCTTACAAACAAGGGTGCAGTACTTGTTGACCTTGGAGGAAGGGACTCAGACAACGGAGCCGTGCTTTTCGCCGCCCATGCAGACACACTTGGTGCCGTTATCGCTGAGATCAAGGGCAACGGAAGGCTCAGGATCTCCAACATCGGAGGACTCAAGGCCTGCAACACAGAGGCCGAGAACGTAAACGTCTACAGCCGTGACGGAGAGGTCTTCGAGGGCACGATCCAGCTGATCAACGCCTCTTCACACGTCAACAAGGACCTGGACTCCACGGAAAGGACTTTCAACACCGTGGAGGTCGTCCTGGACGAGGATGTGAAGTCCGCAGACGATGTGCGCAAGCTTGGTCTGGACGTTGGTGACTTCGTCTGCCCGTGCCCAAGGGCCCACATCACTAAGAGCGGCTACATCAAGAGCCGCTACCTTGACGACAAGCTCTCAGTCGGAATCCTCCTTGGCGTTGCAAAGTACATCAAGGACAACAAGATCGAGCTTCTAAGAAGGGTTTACCTTCTGATCACAGTCTACGAAGAGGTCGGCCATGGTGGCAGCACCTCCATTCCGGAGGATGTGAAGGAGGCTATCAGCGTTGACATGGGCTGTGTCGGAATAGGGCTCCAGTGCACCGAGAGACAGGCTTCGATCTGCGCAAAGGACTCAGGCGGACCATATGACTATGACGTCACAGATGCCCTGGTCAAGGCTGCGAAGAAGGAGAAGGCTGACTACGCCATAGACGTCTATCCGTTCTACGGCTCCGATGTCGAGGCGACCCTCAGGGCAGGCTATGACATCAAGCATGGACTGATTGGATCGGGTGTCTACGCCAGCCACGGATACGAAAGAAGCCACATTGACGGTGTTTATAACACTATGAAGGTCATCAAAGGCTACCTGAATATCTGATTGTTGTTGTATAATTGCCATGATTCCGGATTGGGGGACAAGGAATTACAGTGAAGAGACCCAGTGAAGAACTTGCACAGTGGAGGAGCAAAAAGGCTCGAACTCCCCACATCATTGTGGGGTGCTTCCTTCTGCTCATAGCTGTCGGCACACTTCTTCTGCTTCTGCCCTTTGCAATTGCAGAGGGTCAGCATACAAGCTTTCTCACAGCTCTGTTCACCGCAACCACATCCGTCTGTGTGACAGGCCTGGTTGTGGTGCCCACCTATATCCATTGGTCTCTCTTCGGGAAGATCGTGATCCTGTTCCTGATCCAGTTCGGCGGTTTCGGAATGGTCACTCTGGCCTCGTTCCTGCTTTCTGTGTTCAAGCGCCGCTACTCTCTGCGCTTCATGATGCTGGTACAGGAGAACTTCAACCTGGATTCCATGGTCGGACTTCCGACCTTCACCAAGAGAGTCGTCAAGGATGTATTCATAATCGAGTTCATAGGAGCGCTGCTCTGCATGGTCCGCTTCATTCCGCTCTACGGGGTGGGAAGGGGGATCTGGTACTCGGTCTTCCATGCAATATCGGCATTCTGTAATGCGGGAATCGACATTCTCGGGCCTGACAGCCTGATTCCTTTCAGAAACGACACCTATATCCTTGTGGTCACCATGGCCCTGATAATCCTTGGTGGTCTGGGCTTCATAGTCTGGTTCGACCTTTGGGACAAGGCTAAGACGGCAGTGAAGAGAAAGTACGGTCCTTTCCTCTATTTCAGGCGTCTGGGAGAGCACTCCAAGGCTGTTCTTGGAATGACCACATTCCTGATTCTGCTGGGAGCTATCCTGGTCTACGTGCTGGAGCGCTTCAATCCTGACACCTTGATGGGCATGAGCCGCTGGGACAGGATCGTCAACAGCTTCTTCCAGTCGGTGACGTGGAGAACCGCAGGCTTTGCGACCATAGCACAGGAGAACCTGACAGACGCAACCGCCGTTCTTGGTCTTCTGTTCATGTTCATCGGAGGTTCCCCCGTGGGTACCGCCGGAGGTGTGAAGACCATCACGGTGCTGATTCTGTTCATGAACGCCGTCGCCTTTGTCCGTGGAAGAAAGAACGCCGTTCTCCACAAGAGAGTCATAAGCTACATGATGATTGTAAAGGCCGCAGCTGTCGTGGCTGTCAGCTTCATGGTCACAATGATAGGCATTGTGCTGATAATAGCCACAAACGATCTCCCGGCTATTGCTGTTCTATATGAGATGTTCAGTGCAACAGGCACCGTTGGACTGTCACAGGGTCTGACTGCAAGCCTGAACGCATTTGGACGGGTTGTTGTGATCTTCTCCATGTTCCTTGGCAGAATCGGACCGATCACGCTGGTTCTGTTCTTCGAGGCGGGAAGATCCAGGAAAGAGGGTGTAACCTTCGCCGAAGGCAATTTCACCGTTGGTTGATTTAGGGGTATGAGAATATGAGAAAGTCATTTGCAGTCTTGGGGATGGGAAAGTTCGGTCAGAGCATCTGCGTCGAGCTTTCGAAGATGGGAGCCGAGGTTCTGGCCGTTGACCAGGACGAGGACCTTGTCGACCAGGTCAAGGACCAGGTGGAACGTGCCGCCGTGGCCGATCTCTGCGACCCAGAATCCATAAAGAAGCTCGGTGTCGCCGACATGGACACCGTGATAGTCACCATGTCCACATCAATGGAGGCCAGCATCCTCTGCTGCATGGTCTCCAAGGAGGCTGGCGTAAGGCACGTTGTGGCCAAGGCCAAGGACCACTTGATGGGACAGATTCTGCAGAGAGTTGGTGCAGACGAGGTCATCTATCCAGAGGAGGAGAGCGCAAAGCGCAACGCCTTCCGCCTGATCTCACCGGACATCAGAGACTTCTTCAACATTCAGGATGTTCTGAGCCTGGTGGAGATTGTGCCCAAACCAGCATGGATAGGGCACAACCTGATTGAGCTGAATCTCAGAAGGAAGTTCGGCATGAACATCATAGGGGTCAAGATCAACGGCAAGGACATCGAGAATCCTGATCCTGAGAGGAATCTCGAGGGAACCGACACCCTGCTGGTCATAATGAAGAAGTCGGACGTCTCAAATGTCATTTGACATCATAAGTAAGACCCGTTCTTTCCAAGGCCGTCCTGTGGACAATCTGCTTGTCCAGTGTGTGGATGAGCATGATGCATCGACTCTGGACTCCGAGTTCAATTATATAAAGGAACATACACAAGCCTCTTTCATGCTTCTTGCACTGAAGGTGGGGTCCTGGAACGGGGACCTCTCTCCGTGGAAGGCTCCTGCCGTCTGGGGCAATGAAGGCTTCGGAGACGGGGCCGAGGACACCCTCAGGACAATCACAGAGACCTTGATTCCAGATGCAATGAAAAGCGGTGAGCTTTCAGACAAGCCTTCCATCTATCTTGGAGGTTACTCCCTTGCGGCCTTCTTCGCCCTCTGGGCAGGCTATCAGAAGGATTTTGACGGAATCTGCGCAGCATCACCTTCAGTGTGGTTCCCCGATTGGATGGACTATGCAAAGGCCAACACCTTCCTTTCCAAGAAATGTTACCTGAGCCTTGGGAAGAAGGAGGAGAAGACCCGAAACCAGGTCATGGCCAGGGTGGGGGATTGCATCAGAACCCAGATGGAGATCTTTGGAAATTCGAAAATAGAATCAATCCTTGAATGGAACGAAGGGAACCACTTCACAGAGCCTGACATCAGAACCGCAAAGGGCTTCTGCTGGCTTTTGGGCACCTCCTGAACCCCTTTTTCCCGAAAAATGGATGCAATCTGAAAAAAAACGAGAATTTCTCTAAAACCCGTTGACACTTGTTTCTGTACACAGTAACATGCTCACTGTCAGCGATGTTACTGTACACAGAAACAGATTGATTCAGAGCACCGCTGCAGGAGGAATTGAAATGAAGAAGATTTTTGCTGTTATGCTTATCGCACTGCTTTTTGCAGGTATTGTTTTCGCCAGTGGCGCACCTGAGGCCAAGTCCGAGGATGCCAACACATATAGGATTGGAATCTGCAACTTCGTTGATGACGCATCACTGAATCAGATCTGCGACAACATCCAGAGCAGACTTTCAGAGATAGAGGCGGAGCAGGGCGTCAAGTTCACAATCTACTATGACAACTGCAACGCAGATGCCAACGTCCTGAACCAGATAATCGCAAACTTCGCCGCCAACAAGGTCGATCTGATGATCGGTGTCGCTACCCCAGTTGCAATGGCAATGCAGGCAGCCACGGAAGAGAACCAGATTCCTGTGGTCTTCGCAGCAGTCTCGGATCCTCTGGCAGCAGGCCTTGTCGATTCCCTCGAGAAGCCGGGCAGCAACATCACAGGAACATCTGACTACCTGGACACAACGGCAGTCATGAACCTGATCTTCGCCTTCAAGGCAAACGCAAAGAAGGTCGGACTTCTCTTCGACCTTGGACAGGATGCTTCAACAACTGCAATCAAGCAGGCCAAGGAGTACCTTGCAGCAAAGGGAGTGGAGTACGTTGAGCGCACCGGAACCACAGTCGATGAGGTCGTCCTGGCAGCCCAGGCACTTATCGCCGATGGTGTCGATGCAATCTTCACACCTTCCGACAATACAATCATGACAGCCGAGCTTTCCATCTACGAGGCTCTTGCAGAGGCGAAGATCCCGCATTACACTGGAGCGGACTCATTCGCACTGAACGGCGCATTCCTTGGATACGGTGTCGACTATGCGAACCTGGGTCGTGAGACGGCAACCATGGCAGCTGACATCCTGGTCAACGGAAAGAACCCTGCCGAGGTCCCAGTCATGACATTCGACAATGGAACAGCAACGGTCAACGTCGAGACAGCCGCCGCACTTGGAACATCATTCGAGGAGGTTAGCGCACTGTTCGCACCTTACGCAACAAAGGTGCAGAGCATCAACACCGCTGAAAGTTTCTGATGGATTTAATACTGACCGCACTTGAACTGGGACTGATGAGCTCGCTCACAGTCCTGGCTCTGTTTCTCAGCTATAGCATGCTGGGAGTATGTGACCTCTCCACGGACGGCTGCTTCACATTCGGAGCGGCCGTTGGTGCTGTAGTTGCACTCTCGGGGCATCCCTTCCTGGCCCTCCTGGCCGCAATGGGGGCCGGCGCACTTTCAGGCTTCGTCACTGCATTCCTCCAGACGAAGATGGGTGTGGACAGCCTTCTGTCCGGAATCGTAGTCAACACCGGACTCTATTCGATCAACATCGCTGTGATGGGCAACTCCTCACTGCTTAACATGAACAAGACCGAGACCATCTTCACAAAGGCCAAGGCCCTTCTTGGTGCATCCTTCCTTGGTCCTCAGTACAAGCTTATAGTCATTGTCCTGTTCACCGCCTTGGTGGTGGTTTTCCTGGCCTTTTTCCTGAAGACCCGCATCGGTCTTGCAATCAGGGCCACAGGTGACAACCCTGACATGGTCAGATCCTCATCGATCAACCCTGTTAAGACCACGATCATCGGCCTCTGCATCTCCAACTCGTTCACCGCACTCTCGGGCTGCCTTCTGGCCCAGTACCAGAAGTCGGTCAACGTGAACATAGGATCCGGAATGCTCACCATTGCACTGGCTTCGCTTCTGATCGGAAACACCTTCATCGGAAAGCGCCGCCCGATCACCTTCAGACTTGTGGGTGCGGTGCTTGGAGCCTTCATCTTCCGTCTGGTCTACACTGTAGCACTCAGACTGAACATGCCGGCCTTCATGCTGAAGCTTGTGTCCTCTGTCATCGTCGTCATTGCAATCTCAGGTCCGTATCTGCAGCAGAGGTTCCCTCTGTTCATGAGAAAGCTTAAGAAGCGGGGGAGGGCCTGAAATGCTTGATATTCTTAACATCTCAAAGACATTCAATGCTGGAACCCAGGACGCCAAGAAGGCTCTCGATGATTTCTCGCTTCGCGTGAACAAGGGCGACTTCGTTACGATAATCGGTGCAAACGGCGCAGGAAAGAGCACTCTGTTCAATGCAATCTGCGGAAACTTCATCGTGGACTCCGGAAAGATCTTCATCGACGGCAAGGACATAACCTTCACGCCTGACCACGTGAGGGCAAAGTCCATCGGACGCCTTTTCCAGGACCCAATGCGTGGAAGCGCACCTAATATGAGCATAGAGGAGAACCTTGCACTTGCAGCAGGCCATGGCGGCTGGCTGGCAAGGGTCTCAAAGCAGGACAGGGAACTCTTCAGAGAGAAGCTCTCCCAGCTTGGAATGGGTCTTGAGGATCGCATGAAGCAGCCTGTAGGCCTTCTCTCAGGAGGTCAGCGCCAGGCTCTGACTCTGATGATGGCCACGATAAACCCTCCGAAGATCCTGCTCCTGGACGAGCACACCGCAGCCCTGGACCCCGGAACAGCGGAGAAGGTCCTGGACCTGACAAAGCGCATAGTCGAGAAGGACAACATCACCTGCATGATGGTCACTCACAACATGCAGAGCGCGATTGACCTTGGAAACAGGCTTCTGATGATGAATCAGGGAAAGGCCATCCTTGACGTGGAGGGCGAGGCCAAGTCTTCACTAACGGTCTCCGGTCTGGTCGACCTGTTCAAGACAAAGGCCGGAAGCGAACTCCAGACGGACCGCATGCTGCTCACGGACAAAGACTGAAAACCTCTTTATGGAGAAATGTGTTTTGATGAATGCTTTTCTTGAGCAATGATCCACAACCCTCTATGTTTAAAGCATGGAGGGCTTAGAATGAGACACCTTACAAGTACAATCCTTACAGCAGCATTGGTTCTGCTTCTCTCAGTATCACTTGTTTCCTGCGCATCCGGCAGCATTGACTGATGCTAAACTGAGAATTAAAATAACCTCCGAGGCGAGTTGCTTCGGAGGTTTTTTTATGAAGATCACTGAACTGTGCGAGATTCTTATGCTTATAAGCTTCGGCTTCTCATGGCCGATGAATGTCATCAAATCAATCAAGTCAAGAACCGCAAAGGGCAAGAGCCTCTGGTTCCTGGTGCTGATCCTGTTCGGCTATGTATGCGGAATAATCTCCAAGCTCACAGCCCCATCATTCAAGTGGTATGTGATGTTCTTCTACATCCTGAACTTCTGCATGGTGTTCGTCGACTTCTGCCTTTACTTCAGAAACAGAAGCCTGGACAGGAAAGCCGACAAATAATCCGATAATCAGTTCTTTCTCTTTCCTCTTGTTGCCAAGGCCGTGATGCCGCATCCGACTGCGTAGATGATTATGCAGCCCAGGGTGTAGTAGATCAGGAAGGACACGAAGTACAGTGCATAAGGCTCCGGCTTCGGGAAGATCAGGCTCAGAAGAGGGTACTTGAAGGTTGAACCAGGTGCAATGTAGAAGAGGTCAACGGCTGATCCGGGAACTGCTTTTCTGAGAATCACATCAAGGATCATTGCAATGAAGGCTGTTCCGATCCACAGAAGGTTTCCAAGGATCAGGTACTCGCGGCCCTTCTTGCTGAGAAGGCCATAGCTGACCATGACGAAGAGGGACATTGCAACCAGAAGGCTGTGCCAGACGATTGAATGCAGTGAGATGATCACATACTTGGTTGTGAAGATTGCATTGGGTTTCACAAAGTAGAAGAAGGCTGATACGAAGGCCTGGAACGAGACGTAGCCCAGGAAGGCCTTCTTGAGCTTCCCTTCCTTCATGTAGGCGATCCAAGGGAGCAGGTACATCGGGATGGAGCAGATCTGGAATGAGATCAGAGTAAGGTCCACGTTCTCATGTGTGGCGATCCTGAAGATGATCTTGAAGGCCTCAAGTCCGATGATCACAAAGCCCAGTGTGCTCAGTGCCTTGTCCCTGGACTTGTCATACTTGTTGCCTTTGTACTTGATTCCAAGATAGATGCCGACTGCGGCGCAGATAACCATGAATCCGATTGCGATGAAATGCAATGTCCCATAAGGGTGTGGCTGTGTCTTCCACATGATGAAGCCCCCTGTCTTTTTGCTTTTCTGACATTTTAACAGAGACTGTCATAATAGTGCAATGGAAATATTAACCTAATTTCTGTTCAGTTTGGATTGTATGTACTTCACCCATCTGTGAATCAATGGCTTCTTCTGCTCTTTCTTGATGGCTTTTGCAGCATCATTCTCCGTAGCCAGGGCATTGATTCTTTTCATCTCATCCCAGCGGCGAACCAGCCACATGTAGAGGTCTGCCTCTGTCTGGCCCGGGAACTCCATTAGAAGGTGCTCCTTCTCTATGGCGTCTGCAATCGGGAGATAGACGTTCTTGAACCAGCTCTTCGCACCTTCCTCGAAGGTCATCTCGTCAGGGAGTGTCTGGTTGACGTAGTACTTGTGGACGTTGATGTGGTTGACCATCTCCGGGTAGGAGCCTGGGGCGGTGAAGACGATTCTGTCCATTGGAAGATAGGTCGGATTGAACTGCTCGATGAAGCGCTGTCTCTCGTAGTTGACCACACGCTTCTTGATCTCGTTCAGGGTGATTCCCTCCTCAAGAGGGATCTTGGATGTGAGCTCGACGACCTCTGCATCGATGAACTCGACACCCTTTGTCCTTGCAACCGAGACCCTGTGGTTTCCGTCTCTGACAAAATACCATTCACCGAGCTTGTACACGGAAATCGGTGGAAGGATGACATCGTCTAGGCGCGCTGCATCGATGCTCTCCCAGCGATTCTTAAGATGCACGTTCTTTGGATAGAAGGCTGAGGAGAAGTCGTGGTAGCGGCTCTCCGATCCGATTATCTTGTTCACAGGGATGGTCTGCATCCCTTTGTAGTACTCCGCTTCAGGCTTGATCAGCTTTGTCACTTCGTAGAATGAAAGAAGGTCTGGATTGTGCCATCTGAATGTGGAGAAGAGCTCCTGGAATCTGGCATGTCTTAGTGCCTTGTTGAAATCGTCTGCGGTTGTGACGTGATCGGCCATCAATTATCTCCTAACTCGTTGTCTTCCACCAGGTAGCTCCCATATACGTTTATGACCTTGGTGCTTTTGTACTGTGTGATTCTGTTCGCGTTCTGGTCATCGAGATGTATGTGTCCATGGAGCAGATACTTTGGCTGGTACTTGTCCATGAACTTCAAGAAGCACTTGAATCCTCTGTGGCAAAGGTCCTTGCCATCTCCAATGCCGAACGGCGGTGCATGGGTGATGAGAATATCAAGATAACGTCCGTATTTCAAGCGGTTTGCTAAAAGTTTAGGAATGAGTCTTGCTATTCTGTGGCGCATCTTGGCTTCGGTGTACTGGCTGTCTCCGTCGTTGTACTTCATGGAACCGCCAAGGCCGGCTATCAGAAGCCCTGTTCTCTTGTCCCTGACGCATTTCCCGTCTATCAGAAAGCCGTAGAAGGGGGTGTTTATGTCGTTTGACAGAGGGGAGTATCTCTGCGACTCCTTGTCCATCTCCATCTTGAAGGTCTTCAGGTTGTGATTGCCGTAGACATAGTAGACGTCACGCTTGAGCATGGTCGCCAGATAGTCATGGGTCTCCACCGGCATGTCGCCGCAGGAGAAGATGATGTCCGTACCCTTGTAGATCTCAGCAACGTTCTGTGAGTAGGCAAGGCTTCTTGTAGTGTCTGATACGCAGAGCAGTTTCATGGATATAAGGTACTCCTATGGCCGTATTTTTTCAATTGCCGGACTCTGCCGGGCCCTTGTATTTAACAGAAAAGGTTTTTCGTCTATGATTCTATTCAGACGGAAATACGGGAGGTTCCACATGGCAGAGACCAGAATCACAATAAAGCAGTTCCAGGATGTCCTTCATGACAAGCTGATCAAGCATGGTGCAGGAGAGGAGGAGGCCAGGAAGGTCTCTGAGATCTTCGCCCTCAATGCAGCCGACGGTGTGATCTCACACAGCGTGCTCAGGGTCAAGAGGATGATCGGACACTATGACTGTGGAACCATAATCCCAGGCAACAAGCCCGTCCTGGTTTCAGGGAAGGGGGCTGTGGAGCGCTATGATGCCAACAAGTGCGCCGGTGTCATCGCAGCATCCATCTGCATGGACCGCGCCTGCGAGATCGCGAAGAAGTTCGGAATAGGAATGGTTGCCCTCAGGAACGCAAACCACTGGATGCGCGGTGGCTACTACGGCTGGCTTGCAGCTGACAAGGGACTTGTGGGCATCTGCTGGACAAACACAAGGCTGAATCTGCCAAGCTGGGGCAGCCTTGAGTGCAACATTGGGAACAACCCGTTCGTCATGGCGGTTCCTGGCAAGGACGGCCAGAACTTCGTGCTGGACAGCGCAATGTCCCAGTTCTCCAACGGAAAGCTTGAGGTCACCCGCAGGGCAGGCAAGAAGCTTCCTGTTGCAGGCGGCTATGACCAGAACGGAGAGCTCACCACAAACCCTGGAGAGATCGAGAGGACCAGACGTTCCCTTCCAATGGGTTTCTGGAAGGGCTCCAGCATGTCGATTCTGCTTGATGCCGCAGCAGCGATGCTGGCAGACGGAAACGACTCCGCCGCCATTGAGAGACACATGCAGGCTGACAATGTGGATGAGTCCGATCTCTGTCAGGTCTTCATTGCAATAGACCCTGAGGTTCTTGGCGAGAACGGCTTCGCCGAGGTGGAGAAGTCCATCAAGGCCAGTGTCCACGAGGCAAAGCCTGTTGTCGAGGGCTCTCCAAGCAGGTATCCTGGAGAGCGTGTTCTGAAGGACAGGGCCAAGGCGATGGCGGAGGGCATCATGGTCTCCACAGATGCCTGGGATGATATTCAAGCACTTTAAGCGAAAAGAGTTAGAAATATTTAAATATTATTGTCAAAACTGGTGATGTTTTTGCCGTTTTTCAGTATCATAGACTCGGTAGGCAAGCGGGCTTCGCCCTGAATCCTGCTCTGCATTACGTTATAAGGAGAAACACATGGCAGTCGATTTGAAAGCTTATGGTATCACAGGCACAAAGGAAATCGTTTACAATCCTTCTTATGAATTCCTTTTCAAAGAAGAAATGAATCCGGCCCTCGAGGGCTACGACAAGGGTCAGCTCACAGAGCTCAATGCAGTCAACGTCATGACCGGTATCTATACTGGCCGCTCACCAAAGGATAAGTTCATCGTTGTTGATGAGAACTCAAAGGACACAGTCTGGTGGACAACAGAGGGTTACAAGAACGATAACCACCCAGCTTCCCAGGAGACTTGGAAAGCAGTCAAGAAGATTGCCATCGAGCAGCTCTCAAACAAGAGACTCTTCGTTGTCGATGCATTCTGCGGTGCCAACAAGGACACCAGAATGGCTATCCGCTTCATCATGGAAGTCGCGTGGCAGGCTCATTTCGTTAAGAATATGTTCATCCAGCCGACAGATGAAGAGCTCGCAAACTTCAAGCCTGATTTCGTCGTTTACAACGCTTCCAAGGCGAAGGTTGAGAACTACAA
>DMOO01000185.1 GCA_003456855.1 Sphaerochaeta sp. | reverse complement strand
GGTTGAAGTGGAAGTCGAAGCTCTTGAGGAACCAGACCACGATGGTTGCAATCAGAATCACGGTGAAGGCCCTGTGCAGGAAGTCCTTCGTCTTCTCCCAGAGCAGTCTGATCACGTTCTTTGCCTGAGGCATCCTGTAGTTCGGAAGCTCCATGACAAACGGAACAGCCTCTCCCTTGAAGAGAGTCTTCTTGAAGAGCAGGGCAACAAGGATCCCGACAAGGATTCCCAGGAGATACAGGGCTGTGATCAGTATCCAGCTGATCTTCGGGAACAGTGCGTTGACGAAGAAGCCGTAGATAGGAAGCTTTGCCGTGCAGGACATGAACGGGGTGAGAAGAATCGTCATCTTCCTGTCCCTGTCACTTGGAAGGGTCCTGGTGGACATGACGGCAGGGACCGTGCAGCCGAAACCTATGAGCATAGGTACGATGCTTCGTCCTGAAAGTCCTATCTTCCTCAGAAGCTTGTCCATGACGAATGCGACACGGGCGATGTACCCGCTGTCCTCAAGCAGGGAGAGGAAGAAGAACATGATCACTATCAACGGCAGGAAGCTCAGAACGCTTCCGACGCCTTCGAAGATACCCTCTATGACAAGGCTCCGCACCGCAGGGTTGACGTTGATGGACTCCATGCCTCTGGCTACAACGTCCTGAAGTGCTCCGATTCCCATTGCAAGCAGGTCCTGCAGGAAAGGTCCGATTACAAAGAAGGTCAGGAAGAACACGGTTCCCATGATCAGGATGAACATCGGGATTGCCGTGAACTTTCCGGTGAGGATGGTGTCCAGTCTCTGGCTTCTGATTCGCTCCTCGCTGCGTTCAGGTTTCGTCACGCAGGATGCGGTGACGCGTCTGATGTAGGCGTATCTCATGTCGGCAATGGCTGCATTGCGGTCAAGGCCTCTCTCGTTCTCCATCTGGATTACTATGTGCTCAAGCATCTCCTTCTCGTTGTCATCGAGCTTGAGCTGCTCAAGGATCAGGTTGTCTCCGCCGATTATCTTGCTTGCCGCGAACCTTGTGGGGATCTCCGCAGCCTTGGCGTGGTCCTCGATAAGGTGGATCACTGCATGAAGGCAGCGGTGGACCGCGCCTCCGTTGTCGTCTGAGCTGCAGAAATCCTGTCTCAGAGGACCCTCCTGGTTCTTGGCCACATGCACGGCGTGTCTGATGAGCTCGTCGACTCCGTGGTTCTTCGAGGCTGAGATCGGGACTACAGGAATTCCAAGCATGGCTTCCATCGAATTGATGTCCACAGAGCCACCATTACCCTTCATTTCATCCATCATGTTCAGTGCTAAGACCATCGGAATGCCAAGCTCAAGGAGCTGCATTGTCAGGTAGAGACTGCGGTCTATGCTGGTCACATCCACTATGTTTATGATGCAGTGCGGCTTCTCATTCAGGATGAAGTTCCTGGATACAAGCTCCTCGCTGGAGTATGGGGACATGGAGTAGATGCCTGGAAGGTCGGTCACAACCGCATTGTCCTGACCACGGATCATTCCATCCTTCCTGTCCACGGTGACGCCGGGGAAGTTTCCGACATGCTGGTTGGATCCTGTGAGCTGGTTGAAGAGGGTGGTCTTTCCGCTGTTCTGGTTCCCGACAAGGGCGAACTTGAGCCTAGTGCCCTCTGGAAGTGGGTTTCCGCTTCCTTTCTTGTGGTACTTTCCGTCCTCACCAAGACCCGGGTGTTCTATGGTCTCCTTCTTTGCCGGAGTTTTCTGCTCGGTGGCCTTGTCCAGGAGCTCCACCTCTATGTTCTTTGCGTCGGATACTCGCAGTGTAAGCTCATAGCCATGGAGTCTGAACTCCATAGGGTCGCCCATAGGTGCGAGCTTGACCAGGGTCATCTCGGTCTCCGGGAGTATTCCCATATCAAGAAAATGCTGTCTGAGGGCTCCTTCTCCGCCTAGGGAGATGACCCTTGCTGTCTGTCCAGGTTTCAGATTATTTAGCTTCATGCCCTTCCTCGGATGAGGATAGTAGCATAAGTAAGTAAACTAAGGAAGGTCAAGACATGGGCTGTCCAGTAATATTTATAGAAGAGGAATTTTTAATTTCTTTTTTTGTCCGACGACTTTTCCCCTGTTTTGTCGATGCCATCTGCAATCCAGCATGTTTCCTTTCGGTTTTGCCGCTTTGCAGGCAAGGTGCTTTGCCATTCTGTTTGGGTGGATCACAGAGGGAACTAAATAAATTAATCACGATTCTTTAAAAATAAGATTGATGTTTTTTTAAAAATACATTAGGTTACTAAGGTTTTTAGTGTAAAGGATTATTCGAAAATTATATTGAGGTTTTAGGAAAAATGGCAACAGAACTGTCAAAGATGAGAAACATCGGAATCAGCGCACATATCGATTCCGGAAAAACAACGCTTAGCGAGAGGATTCTCTACTATTGCAATAGAATCCACACAATCCACGAAGTCCACGGAAAGGACGGAGTCGGAGCCACCATGGACAGCATGGAGCTCGAGAGGGAGAGGGGAATCACCATCGCAAGCGCTGCAACAAGCGTCAACTGGAAAGGCTATGAGATCAACGTCATAGACACTCCGGGCCACGTTGACTTCACAATCGAGGTTGAAAGGTCACTGAGAGTCCTTGATGGCGCAATACTCGTTCTCTGCTCCGTTGGCGGAGTCCAGAGCCAGAGCATCACCGTTGACAGACAGATGGATCGCTACAAAGTTCCTAGAATCGCATTCATTAACAAGTGCGACCGTGTCGGTGCAAACCCGTATCGTGTCGTAGGACAGATGAGAGAGAAGCTTCACCTCAATGCAGTCATGGTTGAGCTCCCGATCGGTCTCGAGGACAAGCTCGAGGGTGTTGTGGACCTGATCAGAATGAAGGCAATCTACTTCGACGAGCCAAACGGGAACGTTCTCCGCGAGGAGGAGATTCCAGAGTCAATGCTCGAAGAGGCCCAGCAGAAGCGTGAGGAGCTGATCGAGAGCGCATCCGATTTCGATGACGAGCTCATGAACATGATCCTCGAGGGTGAGGAGCCGACAATCGAGATGATCGAGGCTGCAATCAGAAGAGGAACACTCTCTCTGAAGATGTGCCCGGTCTTCGTAGGTTCAGCACACAAGAACAAGGGTATCCAGCCACTTCTTGATGGTGTCACAAAGTACCTCCCTGAGCCAAGGGATGTCGAGAACAAGGCACTTGATCTGGACAACAACGAGGCCGAGATTGTGCTCGATTCAGACGAGAAGAAGACTCCGGTCGTTCTGGCTTTCAAGCTTGAGGACGGACGCTACGGTCAGCTGACCTACATCAGAGTCTACCAGGGCAAGCTCCGCAAGGGCGATGAGCTCATCAACACAAGGACCGGTAAGAAGTTCAGAATCGGAAGACTGATCAAGATGCACGCATCTGAGATGGAGGACATCAACGAGTGTGGAGCAGGTGAGATTGCAGCTCTGTTTGGAATTGACTGCGCAAGTGGAGACACCTTCTGCGGAGCAGGTCTGAACTATGCAATGACGTCGATGTTCGTTCCTAATCCTGTCATCTCCCTTGCCATCTTCCCGAAGGACAAGAAGAGCCAGGACAACATGAGCAAGGCAGTCAACCGCTTCATGAAGGAAGACCCGACCTTCCAGTGCTATGTCGATCCGGAGAGCAACCAGACCATCATCAAGGGTATGGGAGAGCTCCATCTTGACGTCTATGTCGAGAGAATGAGACGTGAGTACAACTGTGAAGTCACAGTCGGTGCACCTGAGGTTGCATACCGCGAGGCAATCACACAGAGAGCCGAGTTCAACTACACCCACAAGAAGCAGACTGGTGGAAGCGGTCAGTATGCACGTGTTGCCGGTTACATCGAGCCAATCATCCAGGAGCCGGGCAGCGACGAGGAGCCGAAGGACTTCGAGTTCCTCAACGAGGTCAAGGGTGGTGCAATCCCAACCGAGTACATTCCATCCTGCGAGAAGGGTTTCCAGACAGCAATGAAGAAGGGTCCTCAGCTCGAGTTCCCGATTGTCGGAGTACGCGTATGCATCAACGATGGTGCATGGCATCCGGTCGATTCTTCAGACATGGCCTTCCAGACAGCTGCAATCGCAGCCTTCAAGGAGGCTTTCGCCAAGGCTAAGCCGACCATCCTCGAGCCTATCATGAAGGTCGAGATCGAGGGTCCATCCGAGTTCCAGGGTGCAATCTTCGGAACAGTCAACCAGCGCCGTGGCATGATCGTCAGCTCAACAGAGGACAACAACGTCTGTACAGTTGACGCCGAGGTCCCACTTGCAGAGATGTTCGGCTACTCCACAGTCCTGAGATCCATGACACAGGGTAAGGCGGAGTACTCCATGGAGGTCTGCCGCTATGCCAAGGTCCCGCAGTCAATCGCTGAGGAATTGAAGAAGAAGAAGGAAGAGAAGGATAAAAACAAGAAGTGATTTTCACTTTTATGTGTTATCATTTAATTAACGAAAACCCAAAGGAAACGATATGGAAGTAGCAGAGCTTATCAAAAAGAGTCCCATCAGGGTCCTTGAGAATTCAATCGATGGCGGCCTCGGCCGTGGAAACCTCGGTGTCCTTGCCTCACAGCACGGTGTCGGCAAGACAGCCTGCATGGTTCACCTCGCAATAGACAAGATCCTCAGAGGTCTGAACGTGATCCACGTCTCGTTCGGTGCCAATGTGGAGCACATCATGAACTGGTACAAGGAGGCCTTCCGTGAGATCTCCGAGTTCCGTAGCCTGGACGATGCCTTCGACGTCTACCAGACGATCCGTTCAAACCGCGTCATGATGAACTTCAGCCAGGAGGGAGTTGGTGTGGACAAGATCCTCTCCAGCCTCGAGACACTGATCAACCAGGGTTCCTTCAAGGCCGATGCAGTCTTCTTCGACGGCTACAAGCTGACAATCGCCTCTGACGAGGATGTCAAGAAGATCAAGGAATTCGCAAAGAAGATGAACATCGAGGTCTGGTTCTGCGTGTCACCTGCAAGACCTAACGTCGAGTTCACAGAGTACGGAGTTCCAGTGACAATGGACCCTTATCTCAACCTGATCGATGTCCTTATCGGACTTCATTACAACGACGAGAAGAGCAGGGTAATCATGACGATCGTCAAGGATCACAACAAGAACCTTCCACATCCGGCAGGTGTTGCACTTGATCCAAGCACAATGCTTATCTGCGAGTGATTTTCTTGTAGATCCGAAGCATTTTGGAGTTGGCTCCCGAGAGGGGGCCAATTTTTTTTGCAGAAAAAAATAAAGTCCAATTTCTCGGTCCTACTAAACTATTGTTAAATTGTTGCAAGAAAGTATTTCAATTATTTTCCAAAAAAAAGCCAAAAAGCCTTGACCCCTACCCCCTTAGGGGGTATGGTAGGCCCTGTAAAGTGCGGGGACCAACTAGATCCAAGAATCCCCACAGCTCTGAAGGCAAACAATGCATGTGGTGCCACCCTAGTCAAGTAAGACGACTTCAGAACGAACTGCATTTTACCTAGGGTATGCGTAGAATGATTGAAGTGCGTCATTTGCGAAAGGAGTTTGATGATAACACAATTCCACTGAAGGATATCAACGTTACCATCAACAACGGGGATGTGATAAGCATCATCGGACCTTCTGGCACGGGCAAGTCCACATTGCTCAGATGTATCAACATGCTCACCGAACCGACCAGCGGTGAGATCATAGTTGACGGCCAGGACATCACAGCACGAGGTTGCGACCTCAACGAAGTGAGAAAGAAGATGGGAATGGTTTTCCAGTCGTTCAATCTTTTTGGTCATCTCACGGTTATCGAGAACATCATGAATCCTCAGATCACCTTGCTTGGCAGAAGCAGGCAAGAGGCGTTCGACAAGGCAATGTACCTGCTCACACAGGTCGGTCTTGCAACCAAGGTGTTCTCATATCCAGACGAGCTCTCTGGTGGTCAGCAGCAGAGAATCGCAATTGCAAGGACCCTGGCAATGGATCCGGACATCATCCTCTTCGATGAGCCTACCAGCGCATTGGATCCGTCAATGATCGGAGAAGTCCAGTCAGTCATCAAGCTTCTTGCCAACTCGGGAAGAACAATGATGATCGTCACACACGAGATGGACTTCGCACGCAAGATCTCGAACAGAGTCCTCTTCATGGCTGACGGTGTCATCTATGAGGAAGGAACACCAAAGGAGATCTTCGATCATCCAAAGAAGGAGCTTACAAGGAAGTTCGTCCAGAGACTCACGACTCTCAGCTACAAGATCGACAGCACAGAGTTCAACTTCGAGGCAATGAACGAAGAGCTCCAGCTCTATGGAGAGAAGCTGCTCATCGAGGCAGAGCGTCTTACCAAGCTCAGCCTTGCCATAGAGGAAATCTGTATCAACAACATCGCCAACTACTCGGACAACCCATACATTCTGGTCAAGATCGAGTATTCGGAGAAGCAGGATACCCTGTACCTCTTTGTGAAGTACAAGGCAGAGGAGCATTTCACCCCTAGAGAGTCTGAAAGCAAACTCTTCCTGTCCCTGCTCGATGAGCCAACAACCACAGTCTCAGAGAAAAAGCTCACTGATGACCCGGATGGTTGTGAGAACGAGATCGACATGAGCTTCAAGTGGATGGAGGAGTGAGTATGAAGAAGATAGCTATTGCTCTTATTGCCATGCTCCTGCTCTGTGCATCTGTCTTCGCTGCCACGATAGACACAAGCAAGTTCGAGACCATCGAGGATTTCAACGGACTTCCAATCGGAGTCCAGACCGCCGTTCTGTACGAGGAGCTGATTCAGGACCGTGTTCCTGACACCGAGTTCCAGTACTACACCATGCCTACCGACATGATCCTTGCCCTGAAGTCAGGCAAGGTCGCAGCCTACCTTGTTGAGGCTGTCGGCTATGGTGTCCACAAGGCGAACCATCCAGAGCTTGGAACCTTCAAGGAGGTCCCGGGCTACATCAGCGCCAGCAACATCATTGGAAACAACGACAAGCAGGAGCGCCTTCTTGCCGAGATGAACGAGTTCATCAAGAAGGGCTATGAGAATGGTCTTCTTGGCGACGATGGCTCACTCTACCAGTACTGGATCGCCGATTTCGATCCGCTTACCGACAATGTTGGAGTCAAGGACTTCGAGTTCACAGGCGAGAACGGGACGTTGAACATCGCAGTTGAGGGTGGTTACGAGCCGTTCTCATTCGTCAGCGACGGAAACCTTGCAGGCTTCGACGTCGAGTTCATCTGCCGCTTCTGCGTTGAGTACGGCTACAAGCCTGTGTTCAACGAGATCCCGTTCGAGTCCATCGCACCGGGTGTCGAGACTGGTAAGTTCGACATCGGAATGAACATCGTCGTCAGCGAGGAGAGAAACGAGACAGGCACTCTGTCGGACATCTACTACACCTGTCCTGTCTACCTTGTTGTCATGGGTTCAGAGGAGGAGACTGCACCTGTAGTCTCATCAAGCACCGTCAGTTCATTCACAAAGATCGAGGACTTCAATGGTCTTCCAATCGGCGTACAGACAGCTGTCCTTTACGAAGAGCTGATCCAGGACCGCGTTCCAGATACACAATTCCAGTACTATACAATGCCTACAGACATGATTCTGGCCCTCAAGTCAGGCAAGGTGGCAGCCTATCTTGTTGAGGCCGTAGGCTATGGAGTCCACAAGGCGAACCATCCGGATCTCGATGTCTTCCCGGAGGTTCCGGGCTACATCAGCGCCAGCAACA
>DMOO01000151.1 GCA_003456855.1 Sphaerochaeta sp. | reverse complement strand
ATTTGCAGTTCCTGCCAAGCAGGCAGGCGCTGACCATGATCTTCACTGCTGATCCTCTTTCGTTATCTCATCAAGACAGCTCTGCGCAGTCTTCACATCATCTTCGGTTATGTCTGAGGACTTGCCGTATCTTGCTCTGATGTAGATCTCCCTCAGAGTCTTCTCCGCTTCGGAGAGGTTCTCGTTTGAGGCCTCGGACTCATGGGCTATGTTGATGACATCCTCGGACGTGCTGCCCTTCTCAAGCTCTGCACCATGGCTTTGGACATAGTCCATGTAGGTCTTGAAGGTGGCACGGATCTTCATTATGTTGTCCTGCCTCTGCTTCTCCTCAGGTGGAAGCTCCTCATCCACCTTCTCAACCTTCTTGGGTCTCCTCTTCATGATTCTGTAGACTATGAATGCCGCTGCGCCAGCAATCAGTACACCAATGACGACCAGCTGCCAAGGGAAGCCCTTCTGCTCCTCGACTTCGATGTAGTTGATGACGGTATCCTCCATGTCATTTGCATCCTTGTAGGCCGAATTGGATATGTCCAGATTCGGACCGTAAGGGGCATGGACCATCTTCGCACCCTCTCCCTGGAACTCGACCTTTGGAATTGCTTTGGCATCCTCTACGGGCCTGATCAGTGAAAAAAGATACTTAAGGATGTAGAAAGCGAGTATCAAAACAAGTGCGGCGACCACAAAGATTCCAATGATCCTTGCCGCATTGAGAGTCCTCCATTTGAGGTCAGGCTCACCGCTTCGCATCTCGGAGAGGACGATGAAGCCAACAAGTCCACCTGCAGCCGTAAAGCCAAGAATGGCAGGCATGTTCATCATGTCTATCTGGTGCCTTGTCGCATAGGCCATAACAAAGAAGACAGCCACAAGACAGAGAAGCAAGGTGATTGCAATGAAGGCTATGTAGGTTCTCTTGAAGCGCCAGTATTCGGTTCTCCAGGAGTCCCTGGCATTGAAGATCAGGTACCAGAGCCATATTATGGCGATTGCGATTGCAGGAAGCATCCTTGGCCCCTTGTACAGAACAAAAAGGAAAGGAGCTGTCGCAAGAAGAGGAATGATAGCAAGAAGGACTCTGAAGATGGCCTTATTACCACCTCTTGCCGTTGCCTGGATTGAAATCTCCTGCACAAGGCAGAAAGCCATGAACACGGCATACACCCAGGCGGCCCCGCTCAAGGCCGGAACCAATGAGATGAATGCGAATACAAAACACATCATGGAAATTATTCTGAGTGCTGCCGGCACCTTACTTTGAGTCATTTCTTCTCCTCCCCGCATACAGGACGCAGACATCATGGTCAGAGAAACTGCGCAGCCTGTTCAGTGCAGCCTCCCCCTCCGGATCGAGCTCCGGAGTCACTATGATGTAGCTTCTGTTGTTTCCCCTATTTGCTATGCACCTGTCAATCAATTCCCCAAAACTCACATGACAGGCACCGTTTGACAATCCGATGCTCCTTAGGATGGAGCCTATGTGCGTGCGACCGAAGCCTTCAGGCGCATCACCGAGATCTCCGTTGCACAGGAAGGCATACGGGACACGCTTCTCCTCCAGGACCTCGCAGGCCGTCCTGGACAGCTTAAGGACCTCTTCAAGTTCAACCGCCGCAGAATGATGACGCTCCATGTTCACAGCTATGGCTACGTTGTAGTCCAAAGTGAAGTCGTTCTGCTTCACCAAAAGCTTTCCTGTCTTGGCTGTCTGAAGCCAGGAAATCTTCTTCATTGGCTCGTAACCAGTGTAGTCATGGTATCCCACAACAAGGCTCGGGTCCTCCATAATGAAGCGTCTTACTGAGATATCACCTAAAAATCCACCAAGCACATCAAGATCCGAGACATCATTTGACATTGTTGCGGTGCAGACAATAGGTCTGTCTCCTTCCTCTGATGTAACACTTGCACGAAGTCCAAGCATGTCTCCGACCTCGACATAATGGGTGCCCAATCTGTAGAAGCCACGCTTGTCGATGACGAACTGGAACCTGCCTTTCCTGGTGGTCTTCGGAGGCATGAACATCGTGTAGTCCATGCTCTCTCCAGTGATCTCGCTGCTGACGTGGCGCTCCATCCACTTCTTGTCTCCTACTATGTGGATGTTGCTTCCAAAGGCGAAGGAGAGACCCAGATGGAAGATTGGGAATCTAGATGTGTTGGACACCGTATAGCTAAGCGTTATCTTCTCCCCCGGCTCGGTCAGCTTCATGTTGAGCTCATAGCTTACATGGACCTTCTCCATGGGGTCCTTCAAGCTCAGAAGCTCGACAATGAGAACTGTAAGAATCAATCCAGCGAAGATGAACGCGATCATTTTCAGTTACGTTCCAGTCTGCCCTGCTCCAGAGGGACCTCTATCTCCTCCAGCATGTTGCGGACAAAGCCCAGGTTGTTCACATGGCTTCTTCCGGTCAGGGCCAGTCTGTGCGGAAGCACTGCCTGCGCCTCCTTCTTGACATCCTCAGGGATGACATAGTCCCTGCCGTTCATCGCGGCATGGATCTGGCTGGCCTTGTAAAGGGCAAGCGAACCTCTGGCGGACACTCCGTTGGTAAGGAGGCTGCTGTTTCTTGTGAACTCGATTATGTCCATTATGTAGGAGGCGATCTCATCGCTGACTGCAACCTTCGGGAAAGTTGCTCTCATCGCGTTTATGTCCTCGATGGTGATCACCTGCTCAAGGCTCTCGACGATCTTGGAGGTCTCCTCCCTTCTGAGGATCCCGATCTCCTGCTCACGTGTCATGTAACCCAGAGACAGCTTCATGAAGAACCTGTCCAGCTGTGCCTCAGGAAGAGGGAATGTTCCATAGGACTCGATCGGGTTCTGCGTGGCCATGACTATGTAAGGCTCGCAGACCTTGTAGGTCACGCCGTCGACGGAGATCTGCTTCTCCTCCATGACCTCCAGAAGTGCACTCTGGCTCCTTGGAACGGCTCTGTTGATCTCATCGGCAAGGATGAGGTTGGTGAAGACGGCGCCGGCGCGGAACTCGAACTCGCCCTTCTTCTGGTTGTAGAAGTTGATTCCCGTCAGATCAGACGGCATCAGATCCGGTGTGAACTGGATTCTCTTGAAGTCTCCCCCTATGCTCTTGGAGAAGGCTCTGAGAAGCATTGTCTTTCCTGTTCCAGGAAGGTCTTCAAGCAAAACGTGACCTGATGCCACAAGACAGATCAGAATCTGCTCGGTGATATCGTCCTTTCCTACTATGACCTTGCCACAGTTGCGGACAAGTTTGTCCTTGCTTTCAACAAAAACCTTTGTATCCATTGCATTCCCCCGGAATTCATAATCACTTAAAATATATTTGATAAGCAACCCAGAATCAACTCGGAATCCACTTTACAGAAAAGTTTAGCTCCTTTACTCTTAACATCGAGGTGAGACATGGATTCTTTAGTTGAACTTAAGCAGATAATCGACAAATTCACGGATGACAGGGACTGGAACCAGTTCCATACTCCAGGAAACCTGGCAAAGAGCATCTCGATAGAGGCGAACGAGCTTCTTGAGTGCTTCCAGTGGGACGAGGAGAACTTTGACAGGAACCATGTTGCAGAGGAGCTGGCCGATGTGATGAACTACTGCATCCAGATGGCAAGCGTCCTTGATATGGACATGAAGGAGATCATCCTATCCAAGATTGAGAAGAACGCAAAGAAGTACCCGGTCAACAAGGCCAAGGGTGTTGCCACGAAGTACGACGAGCTCTGACTCAGTCCTTCTTGTCCTTCATAAGATCATCCAGATACTCGTGCTTCATGACACTGTCCACTCCGGCGGTTGGATACTTTGGGTCCCCAACCTTGTCCGAATCCACTCCAGCATCGAAGTCCATGAAGCTTTTGGACTTCTCATAGCGGGAGCTGTCTCCTTTGCTTTTGTGAAGGAAGGCCCAGAGGATCAGGATGAATAATGCCACAACAATTATGACTACAAGCATATTGAAATGATATCCTAGATGTTTGTGTATTACAAATAAAATCAGTAATTGGCTTCCATATAGTCATTCACAGACTTTTCACATGACTTCATTGCCTCAATGGTCATCTCGAAGAGTTTGTCCAGTTCCCAGCCAAGTCTCTCGGCTCCAGTGGTGATGACTTCGCGTGAGCAGCCCGCCGCGAACATGTGGTTCTTGAACTTCTTCCTGACGCTCTTGACCTCCA
>DMOO01000076.1 GCA_003456855.1 Sphaerochaeta sp. | reverse complement strand
AGATGAAGAGCCTGTCCTTGTACTGTCGATTTCCGATGATTATGTTGTCAGACATATTGTCCTCCATATGGATTGATAAGCAGCCCCTACGGGCCACATATCCCCATACGGCGAAAACGTCTAAAAGATTAAGATTTTTCTTTGATTTGGAGGAGGATTTCTTATCTATCTCATTTTCATTAAATGAAATAAAAATATTTCAATCTTTTTTTCCTTCAAGAGAGCAATTCCATCTTGAAGGATTCTGTCTTATCATCTTTGCATATGGATGGGGCATGGATTTCAGCACAGAAAAAATTTTTTGAATCTAGAAGTCCATTTTCCCCGTTTTCTGCTTTCTATTTTTTGTTTTTCAAATCTGTGCTGAAAAAAATCGGGCCATCGCATTGACGACAGCCCGTTTGGTGCTCATCTTCAGCTCTGCGGCCAGGTAACAGGCTCGGAGAAGTAGGTCATGACCTCCTGCTTCAGCAGATCGGCCTGTTCCTCGGTCAGCGCGTTAGGCTTGTAAGGGACCTTGGTGGTGTCCGCGCCAAGGATGTAGTTGTAGAAGGTCAGAGCCACCAGGAAGCTGCCTCCCATCCCGGGATGCTTCAGATCGGCATGGTAGAGCGGGATGTCGGTGCCTTGGTTGTAGACATCAAGCATCACAAGGCCGCAGTAGACGACCTCCGCCCCAAGCTCCTCTCCAAGGCGCGTGTAGGCGTCGGCAAGCTGGTAGGCCATCTGGTCGGTGGTCAGGTTGTTGTACCTGAGATCCGGGAAGCCCTCGGCATAGCCCCAGGTCTGGTACAGAAGGACCCTGGCACCGTTGGCCTTGGCCTTGTCCGTCAGGATCTTGGCGGCATCGTGGAACTTGTCGTACTTGTTGATCGGCCTGATGCTCTGCTCCTGTATTATGACTATGTCGTACTTGTTCTCGGCGAACTTCCTGTCGATCTCCTGGCAGTACTTGTCCTCAGGGTCGCAGAACATCTCAAGCGTGTAGGAGCCTGCCATCACGGAGTCTGCCTTGACGTTCTTGTAGCCTGCACTCTCGCAGATGTTGTTGAAGAGCCAAGGCAGATTGTTGCCGTAGGTGAAGCTGTTGCCTATGAAGAGGATGCTCATCTCGGTGTTCTTCGGCATGGCCCCTCCTGTGGAAGCACAGGATGTAAACATGAGCAAGGCAGCAAGGATGACAGCTGCGACCTTAAGTATCCTCTTCATGGTGCACTCCTTCTCTATTTGACGTCAAACTCCATCCACTGGCCGTTCTCAGGGCAGATCAGATTGCCCTTGTAGAGGGCCTTCAGCTTGGCGATCTTGGCCTCGACTATCTCGCTGTGGAGGGCGTTCTTCAGATCAGTATGGTGTGGAAGGGCTACGCCGGGCTCAATAGCATTGGCAAGCTCGGTGTAGGCCTCCGCTCCTTGCTTCGAATATTGTATGAAGGCCACATCAGGCTTCAGGCCACGCAGATGGGCGATCTGGCTGTGGGAGATGTCACCACCCCAGAACAGCACCTTGAAGCCGTTCTCGAAGGTGATCAGGTAGGAGCACATCTCCATGCCTCCCATGCTCTGCAGGGCATCCATTCCAGGATAGTCCTTCATGAAATCATAGCCCATGCACCTTGCAGTCTGCTGGCTCTTCGACTTGTCCACGTTGGCGTGCCTGTTGTACAGCATCTTGATCTTCACAGGTCCCATGTCCAGCTCCTGGTCAGGAAACATCGGATAGATGTAGGATGTGTTGCAGTCCAGCCAGGTGGCCAGAAGGTCCGCACCCATCACACCGGTGAAGATGCAGGGATGGAACTTCCGGTAGATGTCAGGAAGTTCCGTTATGTGGTCCCAATGAAGGTGGGAGACCACAACATGGTCGACCTGGTCGAAAGAGTCAGCATCGAAACCCTTGTATGTCGTCTGCTTAAGACATGGGTCCGTCAGGACAACCTGGCCGCAGCCATGGATCTCGAAACATGCATTTGTAAGCCATCTTATTCTTATCTTTTCACTCATTTGCTATAACTCTCTCCTATTCACTCAACCCTGCTTAACATCGAACAGATGACATGACACAAAGTGGTTCGGCCTGACTTCTATGAGCTTGGGCTCGCAGCCTTCGCACTTCTCGCACGGCATGTAGCAGCGCTTCTTGAATCGGCACTGATCCGGAAGATTCACAGGTGATGTGATCTCGCCCTTGAGCAGGATCCTCTCCTGCTTGTATCTCAGATCCGGAACCGGTATTGCGGAAAGCAAGGCCTTCGTGTATGGATGCATCGGATTGGCGAACAGCTCCTCTGCAGGGGCCTTCTCAACCATCTTTCCAAGGTACATGACTGCGATGTCATCCGAGAAATGGTTGACTACGCTCAGATCGTGTGTGATGAAGATGTATGTCAGACCCAGCTTGTCCTGCAGGTCCTCCAGCAGGTTCAGAATCTGTGCCTGGATTGAGACGTCCAAGGCGGATACCGGCTCGTCGCAGATGATCATCTTCGGCTCCACACTGAGTGCGCGGGCTATTCCTATTCTCTGTCTTCTTCCACCGTCGAGCTCATGAGGATAGGAGTTGATAAGCCTCTCTGCAAGACCTACGGTCTCCATCAGCTCCAGAACACGCTTCTCAATGGCTGCAGTGCCCTTGATGAGCTTGTTCTGGATGATCGGCTCGGCAATTGCCTGAAGAACGGTCTGTCTCGGGTCCAGAGACGAGAACGGGTCCTGGAAGATTATCTGGATGTCCTTCCTCTCCTTTCTCATCTGTCTGGGGCTTAGCTTTGACAGGTCCTTGCCATCGAAGATGACCTGACCGGACGTAGGCTCTATAAGACGCATGATACAGCGGCCGGTTGTGGACTTTCCACAGCCTGATTCGCCGACAATACCCAAAGTTTTACCACGTTCAATGGTAAACGAGACATCATCGACAGCGTGAAGGGCTCCTCTGGATGTCTTGAAGTACTTTTTCAGGTTCTTAACCTCTAACAGGATGTCGCTCATACCTCAATATCCTCCCTTTCAATGTGGAAGCCCTCTTCCTTGTAGGCGTTGCATCTGCAGTAGTGGGTGCCACCGAAGAAGGTCTCCTCTGGCATCACCTCTATGCAGTCAGGCCTTGCATACGGGCATCTAGGTGCGAAGGCGCAGCCCTTAGGCAGCTTTGTCGGGTCCGGCATCAAGCCTGGAATGGGCTTCAGCCTCTCCTTTCTGTCGGCGATGTTCGGCAGACTGTTGAAAAGACCTTCAGTGTAAGGATGCCTTGCATGGTTGAAGATCTCCTCAAGCGTTCCGCGCTCGATTATCTGTCCTGCGTACATGACTGCAACGTCATCGCAGGTCTCGGCAATGATTCCAAGGTCATGCGTTATCAGGATCATGGCCATTCCGTACTTCTTCTTCAGACCCTTCATCAGATCCAGGACCTGTGCCTGGATCGTCACGTCCAATGCGGTTGTAGGCTCGTCGGCTATCAGAATCTGCGGGTTGCAGGCCAGTGCAATGGCAATGACCACACGCTGCTTCATGCCACCTGAGAACTGGTGCGGGAACTCATAGGCTCTCTCGCCCGGGATTCCTACAATCTCCAGCATCTCCTTGGCCTTCTCGAATGCTTCCTTCTTGTCCAGCTTCTCATGGATCATGATGGACTCAGCGATCTGGTCTCCAACGGTGAAGACCGGGTTGAGACTTGTCATAGGGTCCTGGAAGATCATGGAGACTTCCTTTCCTCTGATGTGGGACATCTCCTTTGCGCTTTTCTCAAGGACGCTCTGCCCCTCAAGCTCTATAGTTCCACCCTTTATGACTCCAGGTGGATCCGGGATCAGGTTAAGAATGGAAAGTGCTGTGGTTGTCTTTCCGGCGCCCGTCTCTCCTACCAGACCAAGGGTCTTTCCCTTATCCAAGGTGAAGCTGACGTCACGGACGGCCTCTACGGTCTCGTCCTCAAGCTCATAGTTGACTGTAAGGTGGTCAACAACCAGAAGTTTCTTCTCTTCGCTCATCATCGGCCTCCTTACTTCTTGAGTTTCGGGTCCATTGCATCACGCAGGCCGTCACCGACCATGTTGAAGGCAAGGACTGTGATCATGATCGCCAGACCTGGGAACAGCGTCATGTAGCTGTAGCCTCTGAGGTAGGCTCTTCCACTTGAGAGCATCGAGCCCCACTCCGGGCTCGGGGCAGGAACACCAAGGCCAAGGAAGCTCAGTGAGCTGGCCGAGATGATCGCCGATGAGACTCTCAGGGTGACACGGACGATGATCGGGCTGAGACAGTTGGGCAGGATGTGCTTGAAGATGATCTTCGTCTCGCTCTCGCCTATGGCTCTGGCGCTCTCTATGTACTCCTGACCTGTGACGGTCAGGACCGCTGCTCTGGTTGTTCTGACGAACTGCGGAATCGAGGTGACTCCGACGGATATCATCAGATTCACGGTGTTGGCACCAAGGGCCGCGACGATGACAATTGCCATCAGCAGGTTCGGGACCGAGGCGAAGATGTCGGTGAACCTCATGATGATGTCCTCGACTATTCCACCTGTATAGTAGCCTGCAAAGGCTCCAAGTATGACACCTGCAACAACTGCGATCGCAACTGCAACGACACCGACTGACAGGCTGAATCTGGAGCCGTAGATCAGACGTGCGAATATGTCACGTCCGAGGTCATCGGTTCCCATGATGTGCTGCCTGCTTGGATGCTGCAGCCTGTCCTTAAGCGTCATTCCAATGACCTGTGTGTCATAGTCGACAAGGACGTTGGCGAAGATTGCAACAAGAGCCAGGATGACAATGATTGCCAGTCCTGCCATGGCTCCCTTGTTCTTCTTCAGTCTGTGCCAGACCTCACCGGCCTTGGTTCTCTTTCTATACTGACGGGAGACTAGTTTCTGTTTTGCCATTATGCCGCCTCCTTCTTGATTTTGATCTTCTTTGCGCCCTTGCGGCTGTACTTGGCCTTGATTCTAGGGTCCACAACCGCATACAGAAGGTCGACCAGCAGGTGTATGACACCGGTTATCATCGTGGTCATGATGATGGCTCCCGTTACAACCGGGACGTCACGCTGGTGCACATAGTCGATGATCAGTCTTCCGATACCTGGCCAGGCGAAGACCGTCTCGGTCAATGCGGCACCGCCGATTCCAGCGCACAGCTGGCCGCCGATGATGGTCAGAATCGGGATGAATGCGTTTCTGAAGGCATGCTTTGTGATGACTTTGTACTCGGAAACTCCCTTTGCCCTTGCGGTTCTCAGATAGTCCTGCCTGATGACGTCGATCATCGATGATCTTGTGGTTCTGGTCATGACTGCCATGTGTCCGGTTCCGATTGTGATTGCCGGAAGTATTATGGAGCTGAAGCCCCTGAAACCTCCGGACGGGAACCAGCCCAGATTCAGCGAGAACTCTATGATTAGCAGAAGTCCAAGCCAGAAGTTCGGCATGGACAGACCCAGCAGGGCCAGGACCATACAGGAGTTGTCCATCAGAGATCCGCTCTTGACAGCGGAGACTATTCCAAGCGGAATGCTGAGTCCGATGGCAACCACGCTTGCACCGATTGCAAGCCAGAAGGTGTTCGGGAGCTTTGCTATATACATGTCCCAAACAGGCTTCTTCGTTATATATGAAGTGCCCAGATCTCCATGCAGAAGCCCAAGCATGTACTTTCCATATCTATAGAACACGGAGCGGTCGTATCCATATTCATGCTCCAGTGCAGCTATCTGCTCCTCTGTGGCATCCTCACCGACAAGCTGTGTGATGATGTTTCCGGGAGCCAGGTCCATGATGAAGTAGATCATGAACGAAACGCCGATTATTACAGGAATCAGCAGAAGGATTCTCTTTATTACGTAACGATGCATCCTTCCTCCTCTATGTTTTTTTTCTCAAGTTATGGAAACAGCGCCGCTTTTCAGGGCGCTGTTTCCTGAATCCAATTCTTAAATGCTTGAAAGGTTTACAGTGTGACAACGATGTTGGAGTAGTCGTGGCTCTGGTGTCCTTCCCAAATGACTCCGCTGACGCCCTTGTTGATTGCCATTGTCAGCTCTGAGTAGTAGAGAGGGATGTACCATGCATGCTCATGGTTCAGAGTCTGGATCTCAGCATAGTACTTCTCTCTGGTGGCCTTGTCGGTTGTTGATCTACCCAGCTCGAGCAGCTCCTGGACTCTTGCGTCTGACAGGGTTGCCTTGTTGGTGTTGGATCCGACACCGTATGGACGGCTTGCGTCATCACCATAGCTGTTCCAACCAAGTGTGTAGAGCATTGACTCGTGCTCGGCTGTCTTGAATGCACTCTTCTTTGTCAGTGCTGCAGGCTCAAGCTCTTCGATGTTGATTGTAAGGCCGATCTCCTTGGCGTTTGCCTGGATGATCTGTGCTGCACGGAGTCTTGCTGAATCCTTGACTGAGATTGTGAGTGTCTTGTACTCGGACTTTGCCAGATACTGCTTTGCAAGCTCAAGATCGAAGGTGTAATCGCCGAAGCCATCGTAGTAACCGAAGGTTGCAGGACCCCAGTTGGTGACTGCTCTTGTTCCCTGACCGGAGGCGGCACCAAGGATGATGTCGTCGTAGTTGATGCAGTGGGCAAGTGCAAGTCTGAGGTTCTCGTCAGCACCAGGTCCCTTTGAGGTGTTGAATGCGAAGTAGCAGCAGGTTGATCCTGCAAGTCTGATCAGCTCGAGGTTCGGATCCTCCTCTACGAATGCCTCTTCTGTGCTGGCCGGGCTGATACAAACATCGACCTCGCCGTTCTGAAGGGCAATCAGTCTTGCTGATGCCTCTGGGATGTAGCGCAGCTCAAGCTCTCTGGTAGGAGTCTGCTCGCCCCAGTAGTTGTCGTTCTTGACCATCTTGACGTGGTCGCCTTCCTCGAGCTCTGTGATGACCCAGAGACCTGTTCCAACCCATGGTCCCTTGAGCTCATCGGCCTCGATTGCCTTCTGGTTTACGATTGAGGCAAGAGGCAGTGCAAGTGTGTCGAGCCAGTCGACGTTGACATTTGCCATGACAAGCTTGACTGTGTAGTCATCGATGACCTCTACGTGGTCCAGGATTCCGACGAACTTCGATGAAGCTGTCGAGTTGAGGCCCATGATTCTCTCGTAGGAATACTTGACGTCAGCGGCTGTGAACTTCTCGCCGTTGTGGAACACGACATCCTCTCTGAGCTTAAGTGTCAGCTCTGTAAGATCTGCGTTCCACTCCCAGCTTGTTGCCAGCTCAGGGAGATACTCAGCATTTGCGCTGTCATAGGACACGAGTGTGTTATGAGAGCACTTGAAGAGTCTGTTGTGCTGGAGGTTGTTGATCATCTGAGGGTCACCTGTTGTGATCTGGCTTCCATCAGCACAGACAACGGATTCCTTATATTGCACTTCACCACTTGAAGTTCCCTGCTCAGATGCTCCGCCTGCGAATGCGAAAGCGGAAACAATGGATAAACAAATTAAGACTACAAATAGTTTTCTCATGTTTTTTCTCCTTTTTGTATCTTCATTATCCATTGCAAAATTCGAAACTGCAACCTTAATTTTATTTATTTGTGTTTGCGGGTTTTTGTTTATTATCTCCTTTTATTTAAATGAATTATTTTTATTGACTTTTTAAGAAATGAGTGATATTGTATTTTGTATACAATAAACAATTAAGTTTTTGTTAAGTAGATTCGGGAGTTTGCGGATGATTCAGTACACCAAATTGGAGACAGCCCCTCTGAGCGACAGGATATCCACCCTGCTCAAGGACGCCATAATAGAAGGCCATTTCAAACCTGGCGAGGAGATTGCACTCACAGCCATAGCAGAGAGATATGGAGTATCGCGCACGCCTGTGAGAGAGGCCTTCCAGAGTCTGGCAAAAGACGGCTTTCTCACTCTTCGAATGAACAAAAGCGCCGTTGTAGTGGGCATAGACGAGCATTTTCTGAGAAACCACTACGAGATCCGTGCCGTTCTTGAGGCCCAGGCCGCCTACGATGCAGCTGCCAACGCCACAGACTTCTCCGAGCTTCTCAGGATCCAGGAATATGCCGACCAGAAGGCCCTTCCAATGACCTTGGATGAGTTCCGCTCCTACAACATGGCCTTCCACAAGTGCATCTGGAACCTCTCGGGAAACGAGAGGCTCAAGCAGCTTCTCTCCGACATGTGGGTCAGCTCATACTCATCAAGCGCCCTGCCGGAGATAAGAAGGCAGAGCAGAACACTCAATTCACACAGAAGACTAATCGATGATATGATGGCCCATGACAGCGAATCATGCTTCAACCACATGAAGGAGCACATCATGGGAAGTCTCAGGAACATTCTGAAGATCCTGGATGAGGGAAAGAAGGAGGCATAAGGTGTTTCAGTCCTACGAAGTCAGCTACTATCTCTATTTTGTCATTCTGGGCCTGGCCCTCTACTACCTCTACAAGGCGTTCAAGCAGATAAAGAGCAAGGACATCGACTTCTTCAAGAAGGAGATCTACACCCCAGAGTCCGTGCAGAAATGGGCCATGGTCGATGGTCTTCTGAAGGTGGCGGCCGCAGTCACATTCGCCGTCTACGGCGCACTGGGACTCATTGAGATAAACATCATCTATATAGCAATAGCTGTCCTGGTGGTGATAATAGTCCTTTACTTTGTTCTCTACTCCAAGATTCTGAAGAAGAAAGAGGAATACTGATCTTTTTCTCGCAAACCTTCATGTCTACATAACTCAAAAAAGCAACCTGATTCGACATTTTTTGAGATTCAAGTTGCTTTTTAAACTTAAATCAAAAATTTTTGGTTTTTAAGTTGCTTTTTCAAACCGCTGCAAAATAGTTGGTCATGAAGTCCAGAAGCAGCCTTGAGCCGTCAAGAAGACTCTCCGGATCCAGCCACTCCTCCCTTGTATGGCATCTTCCACCCACGGCACCACCCATGCAGATTGCAGGGATCCCCTGTGAAAGCGGAGTGTTGGCATCTGTGGAGCTGTAAGAAAGATAGGCGTCCTTGCCAAGGACCCTCTTTATCGAGACCCTGGCCTTCTCTATGAGCCTTTCATGGGCATCCTTGTCAAGCTCTCCGGTGCATGGCCTGTCACCTATCCTTTCGACCTCAACCTCAATTCCCGTTGCCCTGTAGGCCTCAATGACCTTGTTAAGCATGTTCTCCATCTCGGAAAGGCACTTTCTGCTTGTCGAGCGGTACTCGTAGAGCATCTCGGCGTCCTGCGCTATTGTGTTCACACTTGTTCCACCGGAGATGACCCCGACGTTGTAGGTTGTCTTGGAATCGCCGTCCACCGGCACCTTGACTGTGTACAAAGTGTTTATCATTGAAGAGAGACAGGCAATGGCGTTTCTGTTTCCGAAGGCCCCATATGAGTGTCCACCCTCAGTTTTCACGGTGATTCTGTATCTATGGGACCCCACTGCACCATTTACAATCCTTGAAAGGTTCGTTCCGTCCACTGTGATGAACTCCTTGATGCGTTTCCCGTATCTTGAGACTATTGCCCTGCTTCCCTTGAGGTTTCCAAGGCCCTCCTCGCAGGAATTGGCCACAAAGACCATTCCACAGGTGGTTGGAACGCTGTTTTTTAGGATGTAGCGCTCTGCAATGAGGAGGCTTGCAAGGTTTCCTGTGTCGTCAGTGACGCCCGGGCTGTAGAAGAGGCCGTCCTTCTCTATAAACGGCATGGGTTCTGTGTCAGGGAATACGGTGTCGATGTGTGCCATGAACACGACAAGGTCATTGTCCTCTGTCACGTTGTACTCACACACTGCGTTCAAGGCTTCGTCAACATAGACCTTCTGGCCACCTGCGCTTTTGAACCACTCTTCGCACCATCTGGCTCTGTTCTCCTCGTGATGACTCGGTGCAGGAATCTTGCAAAGCTCTCTGACAATGTCCTTTGCATCCTGATGCGAGTCGATCAGGTACTTCTCCATCTGTACTGTTAATGCCATGACGCCTCTCCTTTCCAACAAGAAGCCTAACGACAATTTTGCTGTTTAGCAACAAAAATCAGAACTCAATGCATCCTGCCAGAGACCAGATTTATAAGCTTATTCGATTTGACAAAAAGACTTTCCGTGATTACTATTTACATAGAAGAGGGCTGCCTGAAGCGGTTGGCCTGACTTCTACCAGTAACGAAGTTAATCGTCAGGTAGGCTCGTCAATGCTCCTGGCGATTTTCTTTGTCCTCATGCTTTTTAAGGTCCATGCACAAAACTGGGGGATGATGGAAAGCATATGAAATAGAAAAAGGCGGAAACTGTTGTAGAATTGAATCGCCAAACACAATCACAACAGAAGATTCCGCCATGAACAAATATAGCAGAACGCCACTCGAAATCAAACAGTTTGAGGTCAATTCCGAACCCACTTTGGAGATTTGCGGGGATCTGAAGTTATTCACGATACAAGGGAGGCTTGTTGAGCAGCGGCCGTAACGCTGCCCATGCTACGGCTACATGGACATCGTGTCCAAAGGGCCTCGAGGAATCAGACTCAAGCACATGGGTTTCGGCAGCTTCAGAATCGATTTGAATGTCCAATACACAAGATGGGAATGCCGCACATACGGCCTTTCAAACGGTCCTTTGGAAGGAACGAACTGTCTGATCAAGAACATCCGGAGGCAATCCTACGGAATCAGGGATGACGAGTATTTCTTCCTCAAGATCTGGGAGGCTACCAGAAGGCATCCTAAGAACAGGGTTGTCTATGAATCCCCCATTTCTTAGCAAGAGCCTTCAAACCCCATTGTGCCTAAACGAAAGAAGGCAGCCTTTTCAGGTTGCCTTCTTCGTTTACACGGCGGGGGGTTTGAACCCTCGACCTCCACCACGTCAAGGTGGCACTCTCCCGCTGAGTTAGCCGTGCATTGCATTACTATTATGCACGATTTGAAAAAACTGTCCAGTACTTTAGTCCGAAAGTTTTCTCGCCTCGCCTTTTCCTACCTAAGTTGAGCCAGAGCCTCCTCATAGTCCGCGACAGTCAGTGCGCTGGTGGCCATCTGTCGCACCTTGGCGCTGTTCGGGATGCCCTTCAGATAGGCGCAGACATGCTTTCGCATCTCGCGGCAGGCGGTGTTCTCGCCCAGGAAATCCACAAGGCCCCTGAGGTGCTCCATTATGGCATCCTTCTTCTCCTGAAGCGATATCTCACGTGGAGTCTCTCCTTTCAGAAGTGCCTTGGCCTGCTCGAATATGAAGGGGTTCCCTATTGCACCGCGTGCAAAGGAGATTGCATCGATCCCTGTGCTCTCCAGCATGTTCACCCCGTCCTGTGCGGTGAACAGATCACCGGAGCCGATTATCATCTTGTCAGGGAAATGCTCCTTCAGGTCCTTAAGAAGCTCCCAGTGTGCCGTAGGCATGTAGAGCTGGCTGCGGGTCCTGGCGTGCATGCACACCGCACTGGCACCGGCCTCGAAGGCGTAGCCTGCGGATTCAAGATAGTTCAGGCTGTTCGTGTCCCAACCGGTACGGATCTTGACCGTCACAGGCAGGTTTGTACCCTCCACAAGGGTCCTAACTATCTCATAAATGGTCTTCGGATGGGTCAGAAGGGAGCTTCCAGCACCTGTTTTGGTGACCTTAGGTACAGGACAACCGCAATTAATATCGATGATTGTTGGATTATAGGCCATCACTCCTTCAATTGAGCGCTTTGCGGTGTCAGCATCAGGCATGAAGAGCTGGACTGCAAGGTTATTCTCACCCTCTCCTCGCTCCATCAGGACCACAGTCTTCTCGCTTTTGCGTGCAACGCCCTCACTCGAGACCATCTCGGTGTATGCCAAGGCGGCACCGTGCCTGAGGCAGATGCTGCGGTACACCTTGTCGGTGTATCCGGCAAGAGGCGCAAGGAAAAGATTGGAGGAAAGCGCTACATTCCCTATTGAGACGCTATGGAGAAGATTGGACAAGGTCACACCTCTTCGAGATGGAAGGCGTTCAGACTGTTCTGATAGAGAATCTCGGACATCTCCTCAAGAGGGATCCCCTTGATTGAGGCGATAGCATGTGCTGTCTCAGGCAGGTACTCCGGCTTGTTTCTGCGCTTGGAGTACTTTGCAGGGACCATGAACGGGGCCTCGCTCTCGATGAGGATCCTGTTCTCAGGAAGGTTGCGCACAGTGTCCGTCAGCTTTCTGACGTTCTTGTAGGTGATGTTTCCTGCGAACGAGAAGTAGACAGGCATCTCCATGGCTCTGAAGGCATAGTCCCAGTCCTCTGAGTAGCAATGGAAGATCGCTCCCTCCTCCGGGATGTTGTGCTTCAGGATGTCCAGGATGTGCTCTCCGGCCTCTCTGTTGTGGATGATGACAGGAAGATGAGCCCTTCTTGCAATCTCAAGGTGCTTGAGGAACATATCCACCTGGACGTCCTGGTACTGCTTGTACTTGCCGTAGTCCAGACCTGTCTCTCCGATGGCGACGATGCGGTCAAGCTTCAGGAACTGCTGGATCTTCGTCTCCCAGCCAGAGATCTTGTTTCCGCTCTCGGTCGGGGAGACTCCAACGGCATGGAAAACGTTCTTTGCGCTCTTGAGGTTGTTGTAGATGACCTCGAAGTCCGTGAGGCTGTTGCAGATGGAGACGATATGTGAGACGCCGACCCTCTTTGCATACTGAACCGCAAGGAGTTGTTCGAGCTGATCTTCGTGTATAAGGCCTAAATGGCAATGTGTATCAAAATAGCGCATAGAGTCACTTCCTATGTCGTTGGATTTCTTGTGCGCGAATCGCGCTAATGAATAAACTACCACGGGTTTCATCAGCCGTCAAGTTTGCATTATGAAAATCTGTTCATTGGCATGATATAGCTCTTTTTTAAGTAAATATTTATTTCGACACCACCCCTCAATAATGTATAAATAGAAGCTATTAAACGCGTGCAGGCAGGCCTCTAACATTGACCTAGAGGCCTAGAAAATGGTATTTTTTACGAACTAGAACAATTGGAGAGTTGTGGGATGAAAGTACTCGTTTTAGGCTCTGGTGCCAAAGATCATGCTATAGCATGGTGGTTTTCAAAGAGCAAGTTCATCGAAGGTCTTTATGTTGCCCCAAGCAACCCAGGAACGGCAAGCTTTGCCGTGAATCTTCCTGACGTCGATCCGTCCGACAAGGATCAGGTTCTGGCAGCATGCAAGAAGTACGGAATCGATTTCGTATTCATTGGAACGGAAGGCCCTCTCCAGACCGGAGTGATCGACCATCTGAACGCCAATGGAATCGACACCTTTGGTGCTCCAGGTTATGCAATCAAGATCGAGAACGACAGAAGGTTCTCCCGTGAATTCGCAACACGCCATGGAATCCCGATTCCTGACTATCACATCTTCAGTGATGAGAAGGCTCTCAAGGCATTTTTGGAGAAGAACACCGGCAAGCCGTTTACAATCAAGCCGAACGGGCTGTCCCCTTCAAGGGTCATGATCAGCTCCTGCGACACGAAGACCCTCTTCGATTACAGTAAGAAGCTTCTTGCGAAAGGTGATGTCGTCGTGGAGGACTATATCGACGGCAAGCATGCAACAATCTCCATCCTCCTGGACAACGAGGGCTTCTTCCGCCTCCCATCCTGCTACGAATACACTAAGCGCGAGCACACCGACAAGGGAACAGGAATCCCTACAGGTGGTATGGGTGCCGTCTGCCCGCTGCCAGTCGAGCCAGAGATCAGAGAGCTCATCAAAAGCAGAATCGTCATGCCGACCTTCAAGGGTCTCGTTGAGGAGAACCTCTTCTACAAGGGAATCCTCACATTCTCAATCACCGTCACGGACAAGGGACCTGTTCTCCTTGACTACCACGTACGTCTGAACGACCCTGCCACACAGGCAATGGTCGCAATCATCAAGAACGACCTCTGCGGGCTCATGATGGCAATGAAGGACAACACACTCAAGGACATCAAGAGAGAGCTCAACGGAAAGAGTGCAGTCGCTGTCGTGATCGCCTCCGATGGATACCCGGAGGACACAAAGGTCGGACAGAAGCTCAACGAAATCCCACCTCACTACATGAGCAACGCGATAGACAACGGAACACTGCTGTTCTTCGGTGCTGTAGAGAGCCGTGAGGACGGAATCTACACCACAGGTGGAAGAGCAGCGACAATCGTCGGAGTAGACAAGAACATCATGATGGCCAACTCGAAGGCCTACAATGCAATCGACCTTGTCAGCTTCGACGGCTCATGGCACAGAAGCGACATCGGAGTCAAGTTCTTCGAGAACATGACAGGCAAGTGATTCCAATCATTTCAAAAACTTCAAGGCTGCATTCAAACGGGTACAGCCTTTATAGTTGTATTTGATGAGAACCATTGTTAAAATTCAATTATGGAAAAAACGTTCAAGACCTTGCTGGGATTGTTCCTTTTGCTGACAATCTCAATCTCCTCGGCTTTCTCAACAATCAATTTTGGAAAGACCGATGATTTTCGCCTTGATTTCGCCCCGGTGGACCCTCTTTACAAGGAAAGCCTGGCTTATCCCTTCGCTAACACCTTTCGTTTCAACTACATGATTGCGCCAAAGACGGAAGGCAACGTGGCAAACACCATTCTGGTCTCTGCAGACAATGGTGGAAGCCCTTCCTACAAGGAGCTTGAATACAAGGATCCGAACACCCACAACACAAAGTTCTGGGGACTGAAGAGCAGCATCAACATCGGGATTCTCAGACTGACTTACAAGGACATCGCAGCAGTTGAAGGCTACATACATGGAGGAATCAACACAGTCTTCGGTGCCTATGGTGGAGTAGACTGCCTTGGCTTCGACGGCCAGTACGGTGCCGGAATCTCAGCACTTCTCCTTGACAGCATAGCCCTGCGTGCAGGTTTCCATCATTTCTCAGGTCATTGGGGAGATGAGATCCTCAACGATTTCTACTCAAAAGGCTACAGTGAATCAGAGTATAAGACCATAACCGAATACACAAGGAACAACTCATGGTACCTTGGCGCCAGCTATGACCTCAAGGGTTATCTCAGATTCGCAGTCGATGCAGAGCTTCCAATGGCGAACTCCTGGATCAGACCTGCAGCCCACGTCCCGGCGGAGACCACAAAGCCATCAAGCGAAGAGTCCCCAGAGGACG
The DNA here is from genome assembly GCA_003456855.1 of Sphaerochaeta sp. Lineage (GTDB taxonomy): Bacteria > Spirochaetota > Spirochaetia > Sphaerochaetales > Sphaerochaetaceae > UBA9732. The sequence goes on along the minus strand of DMOO01000076.1, from coordinate 14,534 downwards.
CCAACACTGCCGAGCACATCTGGAGTCAGGAAGGCTTCGACGACAGGGATAACCATCACTACCCAGCCTCCTACAAGGCATGGAGAATAGGCCTCTCGCTTGAGGCTCAGTATCCGATCATGAATGTAGGACGCGTCTATGCGGCTCTAGACCTTCAGCTCCATCAGGACGGCAAGATAGACATTGCAACAGCAGACTACAATGCCGACCTTCCTTGGAAGAAGGAGTTCTCCGCCGTGCTGGGCTTTGCCTTCCAGGACTACAAGGAGCTTCCGGAGTTTGCAGTTGAACTCGGATACCACAAGGGCCGTTTCCCGTTGCTGAACTACTGGTTCCAGGATGTCGAATACTTCTCCGTAGGCATAGGCCTCACACTCTAGTATCAACAGGAGTACAAAATGAAAAGAATCGCCCTGCCGCTTCTGCTGCTGACAATGTCAGCCTCCCTATTCGCCTTCTCCTTCTCCCTTGCTCCAAACACCAGTTTCTTCGAGCCTCTGAACTCCGACCAGTTCAGTCCCAAGACACACCTTGGTGCATTCTATCTGCTCGATTCAGATCCGAAGGGCAACATCATACGCTTTGACAAGCTCAATGGCACGCCTGGTGAATACTTCCCACTAATCAATACATACAAGGAAGGCAAGGACGATGCCTTTCTTCTTCTCCAAGCTGCTGGAGGCTTCTCTGCTCTGAAATTCGATTTCGGTAAAGTGCAGCTTCAGGCCCATATCGAGGCCTACATCAGAGGAGTGTTCTACCTTCTTCACGGAAATGACGTCATGGGCTTCGATGGATCCTACTTCATAGGTATGGAATCAAAAATCATTGACTCCCTCATTCTGAGAGGCGGAATCAGGCACTATTCCGGCCATGTAGGCGATGAAGTCCTCTTCGCAGTCATCCAGAGCAATCCGGACTACATCGATGCAGAGATCTCAGAGTATGTACGTGACACCTTCGAGTTCTCCGTGGGCTACTCCAACAAGGACTTCCCATATGTTGAAGGCGCAATCTCCTTCATGATTCCACAGAAGAACAGCTACCTGCTTCCCTTTGCACACAGACCTGATAACATCACCTCCGGAGGCAAGACCAATGCCGAGAGAGATCCGGAGTCCTATGCGGTACGTGGCGACTATGGTCCTTCCTACAAGGCCATAATCCTGGCCGGAGAACTGACGCTCTCCTACCCGTTCGGCATGAACAATGCCTTCTTGATCCTCTCCGGAAAACTTCACCAGGACGGAGTGACAAAGCACACCCTGGACCCATCGGACGATGGTGGGTTCTGGGAGTACGAGTATGACGTGACACTTGGCCTTGAGAGGTTCAATATGAACGGAAGATCGATTGCCGTTGAACTCATCTGGCATGATGGTCGCTTCCCTCTTCTCAACTACTACTGGAAGAGAACAAAAAGTGTGAGCCTGGTGTTCTCAGTCAATTGAAAAAAATGCCCTTGCAGAGCTTCTACAAGGGCATTTTCAGTTTTTTAGGGCCTATTATTTGAACAGGTTCTTCCAGTCAACGTCGCAGACTGCAATCGATGCGCCCACGCTTGCCTTGAAGGCCTGTGTGCCGTGTGTGAGGTCCTTTGTGAACTTCACTGCAGCCTCTGCCTTGAAGCCTGCATCCAGGTAGTAGCAGGCACCGGCTGAGACCATCAGGACCTTGGTGACAGGAGCGCTGAGATCGTACGGGGTCTCCAGGTTGGCGTTGAAGTAATCCTTTGTGTAGGTGCTGTCGATTCCGTAGGAGCCGCGGAGCAGATACTCAAGGGTTGCATATGCTGTGAACGGATTGTTCGTGTACTCTGCATAGACTCTGTGGAGCATTGTGTCAGGACCGTACTTGAATCCAAGGTAGAATGCGTTGTCGTCGAAGCAGTAGCCCTCTCCGGCGAAGCTGATGAACTGGTATGGTGATGTGAACTTACCTACGTCATATTTTCTGTTGTACATGAACTTCGAGCAGTAGTAGAGCTCGTAGCCGAGGTTGAGGCCTGTCTGGACCTTGAATGTGTCCTCTTCAAGAACATGGTCTGTGTAGTCGAACTTTGAGGAAACGACCTCCTCTCCCTCGAGAAGATTGACCTCGATTCCACCATAGGCTCCGATTGCAGCAGGCTTCGAGCTGTTGAACTTGTTATCACCTTTGTTCTCATGTGGAAGGTCGTAGTCGTCCATCGTGAAGTTCGCATAGGCCCTGACAGGACCGAACTTGCCCTCGGCGGTGAAGCTCAGCATGACATTGGAGAAATCGTCCTGGTAGTTGTCATGCCAGATGACCGTCGGTGAGAAGTCCAGAAGTGATGGATCCTTGCCGTAGACCATGTTAAGCTCTGCGAACGAGAAGCGAAGATTCTGGTTCTCGAAAGCGAACTTGTGGGTGAAGGTGCTCTTCGGACCCTGTGTGTCGTATTTATCATACTCGTCCATGTCGACGTATTCCCTGTCGACGTAGTAGCCGTACTTCAGGAAGTACTTGTAGGCCACGCCCATGAAGTTGTACCAGAACTTCCAGCCGTTCTTCATCGGGACGGTGATCGTAGCGTTGAAGTTGTCAAGGAACGGCTGGGAATCGGCGATTGCCATGTCGTAGGTTGCAGGGCCCCACTTGACCTGTCTGCGTCCCACGGATGCATAGAAGTTGTCTGTGTTGTAGTCGATGTAGCCCATTCTCGGGAAGTTGAGCTCGATCATGTGAGTCAGGAACGGGATGTTCGAGAAGTTGCCTTCGTTTCCGCCCTTGAAATAGGCCAGAGTGTCCTGCCTGATGTCAAGGATGAACACGACCCCGAACTTGTCTCCCTGGGCAACCAAGCCGAGATCCAGGATACTTGGGGTCTCGAAGGCCTCAAGCCAGTAGTCCTGCTTAGTCATGTACCAGTCATCTCTCTGTGCACCGGTCTCATTCGTCCAACCGATGTTGTTTGTCCCTGATCCGCTTGCATTGGCGGAAGGTGTTCCGTCGAACTTGAAGTAAGGCTTGAAGTTCACAACGCCCTTCACTCCGGCGAATGCCATGCCTGCAACAAGAAGCAGGCAAAGCACGATAACCAATTTCTTCATAACTCCTCCATCGGGGCAGAGCCCCTTCTTTCTATTTTTCCATGCCTTCCTTTAAAATCAAATCTTCACGCTCATTCCAAGCGTCAGCTGGACATCACTCCTGTAGTTGGAGTATTCCTTGCTGGCCTTTGTGTAGTCCCAGACGTTTATCCAGTCCATTTCACCATCAAAGGAGACTCCAGGCCAGCTGAAAAGTGCGTCCAGATCGGCGTTGAACTCGACTCCACAGGTGAAAATCCTTGTAATGATGTCCCCAGATGGAGTCTTACCCTTATAATTTGCATCATCATTGTTTTTTCCGGACGTACTATGGCTTGTGTACAGTGTGAAAACACCTCTATCCATACCTCTGGCAAAGACAGACACACCAAAATGGTCCAGACTTGTGTATTCGCTTCTAAGCTCCACCATCCTGCAGTCTCCGCCATACGGGAAGCCTATGAAGTCGAAGAACGGCACATGGCCGCCGCAGAAGGTGTCATTCGAGAAGCTCCAGTACCTGTTGCAACGCACAAAGTCCACAATATCGCGTCTGTAAAGAAGCGGCGTGGTCTGCGCATACTCTGCGTAGCTTGTCAGCACCCCGTGTCCGAGGGCGTTTGTGTATTGTATTCCGGCTACAAGGCCTGAGGCATCGCTCTGGCTGTCACCCTCATGAGGGGCTCTGGCCTGGTCCATCGCATACTGTGCGTAGACCTCAAGGCCGGGAAGGACCGCAACGTTCAGATCAAGATATGCCAGTGCATTGAACATCGAGCGGTTGTTCAGGTTGTGGTAGATGAATGCAGGGTTGAGATACTGAAGGTCGAAGTTCTCGTACCTGTACATGACGTTCTCGCTGATCGTCATTGAGACCCTCTCCAAGATCCTGAAGTTCAGCGTGTGGATCATGAAGATGCGGCCTTCGGTGGATGCGTGCTGCTCGTTGTCGCTCACTATGGTGTTCAGGTAGAGAAGAACCCAATCGTACTTGAAGTGCTTTCCGAAGAATGTCAGCCTTGCAAAGTCGCTGAAGTGGTGGTCATCGACGAGCATGTTGCCGAAGTTGGCGTTTCCAAGGCTCAGCACATCCCTGTTGATGGAGAAATTCCAGGTATCTCCACCAAAAGACAGCACAGCCCTCCTCGGCCAGATGAACGAGAAGTGCGTTGTGTCGAAGTACACGTTGGTGAACCAGTTCTGGGTGAACTGGTAGGACTGTTTCACGTAGGCTGCATGGGAGTCTGCCGCAATTGGGTAGGAGGCCACATAGTGGTCTGCTGTTGCAAGGTCATCGTCGTAGTAGCCGAAGGTGTCGTTCTGGTCTGCCCTCTTGTAGCGGTAGTGGATGTCGCTGGCCGTGTAGAAGTTGTCTCCACTTGTGAACTCGAAGTAGAACTTCATCATGCTCTTGCGCTCGCTGTAGCTGCGCTCCCAGTCATCCTCTGTAGTGAAGTCATCGGAGTTGGAGTGCGCGTACATCTCCATGGCGAAGTCTATTCCAGTTGAAAGCTGGAAGTCGTCACCGAACTGCCATCTGAGACCCTTGTCCAGCTCGGCCTCGATCCTGTCATAGAGCTCAGCGGCAAGGTCCGAGAGCCCTTCCCTGTCGACTCTGGACAGAATCATCCTGGCCTCTGCATCGGACCACGGTCTGTTGGTCGAAGGACGTGCCATTCCGCTCAGCGCATAAAGTGCGTCCATGTCTGAATAGATGGTGGATTCTATTGGATGGATGATTGCCTTCACATCTGTCTTCTCGCCGGAAAAGACAAAGGAAAGAGCAACAAGAACCAACAAAGCAAAAAGCAGAGTTCCTTTTTTCATGGTAAGAGTGTACCATATCCATAGTTTTTAAGTAAACGAATTCCCTATTACATGGGAAAAACAAGGGAGAAAGCTATGAAGAAAAGCAAAAGATTCATCTCTGTAGTTGCCATCCTGCTCATCGGGCTCTGTGCCCTGTTTGCAGCCACAAACAACATGCAGAAGGTCTATTCGACTACATGTGACGAATACCAGGCTATAAAGTACCTGTACATTGCACAGGGACACACATTGCCATCCACCACCGGTCCATGGAGTGCAGACGAGCTTGGGAAGATGCTTGAAGTCCTTGACTATGACAGCATGGACAAGGTCCAGAAGCAGATGTTCGACACTGTCAAGGATTCCATCACAGAAAGGCCAGAGGCCGACTGGGACAAAGTCGGATTCAACTTCAACGGACAGTTCGCACTTGAAGCCTACTTCCACACAAACACGGACGGAGCTGAGAGGACGGCATATTCAAACGGCCATGACATCACAGAGAAGGCCTTCCAGGGCAATCACTGGATCTATGACGAGAAGGACCAGCAGCCTATGCTGAACCTGGAACTTGAGACCTGGGCGGCTGACAACTTCTACACCCTGTTCCAGGGAACTGTTGCAAACAGTTGGCACAGCGATGAGAACTACACAGGTGAAATCGGTGCGGCCAAACTCGGCACAAACATCCTTGGATTGAAGAACCTGAAGTTCAACCTTGCCTATTTCGATGGAAACTGGCCATACAGAGCCTTCCTATCCTTCGGAGGAGAGAACTGGAATGTGCAGATCGGACGTGACCGCCTGTCATGGGGCCCGGGAGAGACCGGAAACCTGTCAATAAGCGACAACATGCCATGGCAGAACTTCGCCAAGATCACAAGCTACTCCAAGGACTTCAAGTACACGTTCCTGACCAGCTTCTATCCGCATCCGATCAACTACTGGGACAACCAGACCGACAGCGAAACAAACCCTCAGTGGCACGGCATGGACAACGGCTACGACCAGCCGTATAAGGGATTGAGCATGTATATCGGCCACAGGCTCGAGCTTCATCTGATCAAGGACAAGTTCACCCTCGCCTTCACAGAGGGTCTGATGTACATGTCAGAGGACAACTCAATTGACTTCAGAGCTCTGAACCCAGTCAACTTCAACCACAACAACTACATTGCAAACAGCTCGAACTCAACGCTCACACTCGAGTTCAACTACACTCCGGTGAAGGGCATCAACACCTATGGTGAGCTCATCATAGACGAGATCGCCTTCCCTGGAATCGAGACAGCACCTTCCGAGACCTACAGGACAGTGCCTACAGCCCTGGGATATCTGGCTGGTGTGAAGGGGGTGTTCACCCTTGGAAACGGAATCTTCCACGCCAATGCCGAGTTCGCCAAGACAGACCCGTATCTCTACCTCAGAGACGGAATCCACAGCAACTCAACAACGGGACAGCAAGGCTACTACGGCCTTAACTACGTTGTGGCAATCCGCAACTGGAGCTCCGTCGGTGCAGGAATCACCTATGACGAGTACTTCCAGGGCTACACCTACGGTCCTGATGCAGTAGTCGCCAACGTCAAGGCCGGCTGGACAACAGCAGACCTTCGCCTCAGCGTTGAAGGCAGCTTCTTCTTCATGGCACACGGAACCCATGACCAGTGGACCATGTGGACAAGAATCGGAAACGACGAGAACTACCAGTACGAGAAGAGCTCCCCAACCACGAAGCACACGACATACAACGCGAAGTATGCCTACAAGACAGGAGCTGACCTTGCGGTCGAGAAGACTATCGTCTGCGGCTTGAACGCCTCCTACAAGGTCTCTTCTTGGCTCACTGCCATTGCACAGGTTGACTATGTGACGATCGCCAACTACGGCAACATGGATGGTGTGAACCAGAACGACCTGCAGCTCGTCCTGAGCGCACGCTTCATGTTCTGACGCATTGAAAAAACTATGAAAAACAGAAAGGGGCCTTCGTGTGAAAGCCCCTTTCATTGTATTTGGGTACTGATCACTCAGCCTTGAGTGTTCCTGTTCCCCTTGCGCTTGTGTCGACTGCGATCTCCTTGCCCTCGCCGGTTGCCTTGTAGTAGAGGTTGCTTGCAAGGACAGGGACATCCGAGTCGCCCTTGAAGGAACCGACCTCATAGGTGCCGATTGTGCCTTCTGCATCAGCGTTGATTCTGTACTTGATGTTGTCCCAGTCGAACTCATGGTTGCCCATTGCCGTTCCATCGTAGTCCATCAGGTCGAATGCTGCTCTGATGGCTGCGCCCTTGAGCAGGTTGGACACCGGTGTTCCCTCGTAGTTGTTTCCGCCATTCAGCAGGATGACATCGTCATACTCTGCCCTGGCCTGGTTGACAACGTTGGCAAGGTAGGCAAGCCTGTACTGGAAAGTCTCCTCGTTCATCGAAGAGGCATCGATGATGTAACCATGCATATCTGTGGTCTCGAAGACCTTGATGACTGTCTTGGTTCCCTTTAAAACGGTCTGTTCCTCAACAGAGTCGTCAACTTCAACAATAGCCTCTGCAAAACAGGCCATCGTTGTTACAAGAAGCATAAGCAAAACCACTGCAGAAGCGGCAAATCCCTTCCTTCTCATACCCTTTCCTCCAATCATAATTGATAATTGAGTGGTAAATTGTATGTGGAGGATTTTCCATATTTGATTTGTGAAAACACATAAAAATGCACAAACAAATATATTTCAGATAATAATTCGATTAAAATAGAACAAATGTTCACAGAAGTGAATTGCAGCTGTATATCGCATGGGCCAGATCCCGGGTGATGTGGTCCACTCTCAGAATGCCGAAATAGGTGCCGCTGCCAGCGTATTTCCCGATCTCGGCCTGGATTCTCGGATTCACGAAGGAGCTCACGATTCTGTAGTTCGGAAGTCCGAACTGCCCGCTGAAATAGCTGGAGGTGCTGTAGGACGCAGGATAGTCCGTACGATTTCTGTTGTTTGTCCTCACCATCCCCATCAGAGTCAGTGCGTTGTCCAGGATGATCTGGGGATCCTCAGTAACCCAGAACTCCTCCTCGTCATAGCCCCACTCGTCGTCAGGAACCCAGAAGTCGTCCTCGCTGACAAGCGCAGGCTCATCGTATCTGTGCCAGTAGTTCTCCGCAACTATGATCGTCCCTGCAACCTCGGAGAGAGTGACGCCTAAAAGATCCTCGCCTTGGTAGAAGAGATCAGTGTCAGAGTCCCTGAGTGCAGCTATGGCACCGGTTCCCAGCCTGTAGTGGCCGTTCTCATACTGCACGAACATCAGGATGAACTCGGTGGGATGCTTTCCAAGGAAGTCCTTGCAGACCATTGCAACGTCATCCAGGGTCATCTTCATGTACACCGGACCGTGGTAGACGCCGTAGACGCCATCCTTCTCCGTGATTCGGATATCAAGGCATCTGACGCCGGCCTCAAGCTGCTCCATAAGTGTCAGGTCCTGTGTGGATGATATGCTGGAAAGCCCCAGATAGTCGTAGTTGGCGCAGCTGTCGTGTGTTCCAGGCATTGTGATGTTTCGAATCAGCGTGCCGGACGGGAGCCTCCCCATCCAATCGGCCGAGTCCTCATACACTGTGTCGTTGCCTCCGTTGAGATTCGGGTCCATGCCGCAGGATATGAGAAGCGGTACAAGCAGAAGCAGAATGAGCACCCTTCTCATAGGCTCACCCCTATCAGGGCCTGGATGTCGGAGTTCCACTGAGGGAAAAGGACCCCCGCACCAAGGCCGGCGTAGAGCTTCTCGGTCAACCTATATCTGACATCAACCTGGAACTCCCCACGCAGAATCTCAGGATAGAGTGCGTAGGCGGCAAGCGCAGAGGCGCTGGCCGTAAGCATCAGGCCGTTGTCAAAGGAGTACTGGGCAACAAGGCCCATCCCCAGGGAAGGTCCGTATACCAAGGCGTTGGAACCATAGTCCGTGAAGTGCTCCACCCCGTATCCCAAAGACAGGGTCATGCCTGCGGAGAAGCCTTCAGGGTCGCCTACAAGGTAGTCCGCCCTGTAACACACAGTGTGTGCAGTCTGAGGCAGAAAGAAATCGTAGGACAGGCTGTGCTGTATCTGGAAAGTTGCAAAGAGAGGCAGTGCCATAGAAAGAACAACAATCACGAAAATCGCCTTTCTACGCACTGTAGTCCCCCTGTTTTTAGAAATCCACCTCTGCACCAAGGGTGAATTGATGGTCTGTCGACTCACCGAAGATGAAGTCGTACTGACCGTAGATTGCGTAGTTCTTGAAGTGCTTCTTCGCATTGATCTCCACAAGACCGAAGGTCCAGGAATCGCCGGAAGGAGCGAAGGAGTCGTCATCCATTCTGAACAGTGCACGTGCGTTCTTCTCTCCGTGCACCAGGAAAGTTCCCTCTGCACTGACCTTCCAGTCTGAAGGCACCTCGTAGGTGATTTTCAGATCGGCCACTACGGCATCGCTTCCATAGGTGTAGCCGATGTAGAACATCTTGTTGCGGTAGCTTCCTATGTAACCCAGGCCTGGATCAGTGTCACTCTGGATTGGATAGTTCTGCCAATCATCAATGCTCTTTGCCCTGTGGTAGAGGTACGGCATCGTGTATGCCCCTTCAAGACCTATGGTCAGGACACCGTCGCCTACAAGGCTGACGTTCTGGATTCCAAGCATTGCCCCGAAGGCAAGAGGGTCGTTGTAATCGTCCTCTGATTTCTCGACAGGTGAAGCGAACTGGTCTATCGCGAACTGGCCGTAGAGGTTCCAGCCCTTCGGCATGGTGAAGCTGGCCTCGACGTCGATGATCGAGTTCGTTCTCCTTGAGATGAAGTAGTTGTGGAAGTACATCACCGGGTTTATGTACCTGAAGTCCATCAAACTGTCATCGTCTCTGTACATGACGGATTCGTTGATTGCCGCATAGAGCCCGTCTGACAGGAATCGGCACTCAAGTCTGTGAGTCATGTAGAAGAGCACTCCGCCTCCCCCCTCGTGGAGACCGTTCTCTGAATCCCTTGTCAGGTGCGGCAGGAAGCTCATTATGAAGGAGTACTTGTATCTGTTTCCAAAGAGTGTGAATCTCAGAACGTTATGGTACGGAAACGTGTCACTCAGGATGATGCTTCCGGAGTTGCCCGTACCCATCAGCAGCCTGTCACGACCATACTCCAAGCTCCAGCTGTCCCCTCCAACAACGGCGAAGGCCCTTGATGGCTCCCTCTGGTCAATGTCGGTTGTGAATCCGTCTGGAGTCAGATTTGAGATGTCGAAATCGAAGTTGTACTTGCCATAGCCGTTCTCGTAGTACTCGTTCTTGTACCCATACCAGACGAAGCTGTAGACATGCTCGCCTGCCCAGGTATCCCAGTCCACTCTGATTGTAGGCGTGTCGTTGGCGTTTCTGAACAGGTTGCTGCCCATCTCGTTGAACGGATAGCTGTAGGCCGTGTTGGTGTGTGCATAGCCCGTTATGGAGGCATAGCCGCCGAAGGTCATGCCGAAATACTCATCCAAAGCGATCTTTGGGGTTTCCCCTACAGCTTCTTCCACTATGGAATACAGCTCAACGGAGGTCTCTTTTGATACTTTAGAAAGAATTTTCTTGGTCTCTGCCACAGTCCAGGGCCTTGTTGTTGATGGAACAGCCTTGCCCTCCAGGATATAGAGGGCATCTATGGCGCTGTAGACGTCGCTTTCAAGCGGAATCACCTTCTGCCCGTTGGTGGCAAAAAGCGATACCGCGGAAACCAGCAACAATAGAATTACAATTGCCTTTTTCATTTACAGTATAGATTTATCAGAAGCAGTCGTACTTCACACCGAAGATGATCTGAACGTCTGAGGCATCATTACCCTCGACATTGTAGATGTTCTTCATTGATACGAAGTCGACGTTGAGGTTCAGCTTGACGTTGTCGATGATCTGGTAGCTGGCACCGACTCCGATGTCAAGTGTTGTCCACTTCGCGTCTCTTGCTGTCTGTGCATCTGCATATCTGTAGTTGGTTGTGTTTGCATGTGAGCTTGAGATTCCTGAGAACTCTGCCTCGTATGCTGCTGAATAGTCATCGTCTGTGAGTCCGGTCGGGGTCTCTGTCCACTTTGTCCACAGATCGTGTGTTCCATGGACCATGTACATTCCGTTTGCTGTGAATGAGAGCTTCTCACCTTCCCAGGAAGCGGAGAGGTTTGCAACCAGGCAGTCAGGACCGTAGGTGTAACCGATCACATAGTCTTCGTAGAGGATGTCAGGGGCGTTTGATCTGTCCTCGTATCCGTAGAGTCTGGACTTGATTGCTCCGACATAGTCCATGCCGTACTTGCTTGTGTATCCGCTGTCTCTCAGGTAGCAGAACGGGCTGACATATGCGAACTCAGGATTGACTGTGAGGACTCCCTTCTGGACTCCTGTCATGTACTTTGCACCGACAAGGTATGCGTTTCCGTCTGGGGACTCACCCGGCTCGACAGCTCCGGAGACACTCTCGAAGCCTGGCATTCTGCCCTGGTCAAGAAGCAGCTGTCCATAGATGTTCAGACCCTTGATAGGTGTGTAGTCAAGCTCGAATGCAAGTGTTGAGTTGGAGTTCTTCGGCATGAAGGCATTGTGCATGAAGTAGATCGGGCTGAGAGCGGCAACTTCGATGTTGTTGGTCTCTGATGCATACATCAGGCCTTCTGTGAGTGCGAAGCCGACCTTGTCCTTGAAGAGTCTGAACTCGAACCTGTGTGCTGCATAGAAGAACAGACCGTCAAGTCTTTGTGTCGAGTTGACGTCGCCGTCTCCCTCAAACTCTTCTGTTGTTGCGTTGTAGTAGTTCATCTTGCTTGGGAAGAAGGAGATCAGGTATGTGTACTTGAGCTTCTCGCCGTAGGCTGTTGCCCTGACCATGTCGTGGTACGGGAAGTTGTCTGAGAGGACAACGTTGCCTGTGGTGCCTGCACCCCAGTTGAGTCTGTCACGGCCGACCTCGACGGACCAGCCTTCTCCACCGACTGCAGCAAAGGCTCTGTGCGGGAAGCTTGCGATGTCAAGATCCTTAAGGCTGAAGGAAAGGTTCTGGAGCATGATCACGTTTGTGTTCAGCAGTGTAGATCCGATGTCCTTCACTCCGCGTGAGGCGTTCTGAAGCGGCATGTCAAAGACGAAGTAGACATGGTCGTTCAGATAGTTCTCGATCTCGAGCTCGAAGAAAGGAACAATGTGGTTGAGGTCCTTTCCGAACCACCAGCTTCTGCCCTCGAAGGCACTCTCAGGCATATTGTTGACGTCAGTTCTTGTGATTGCATCGTCTGCGCTGACATCGTAGGTGTGGAAATAGAGATCAAGGTTCACTGTGCCGTTGAAGTTCAATGCACCACCCTTGAAATCAACGTCAGCCTCTGCTCCAAGGGCCTCGAGGACTGCATCGTAGGTTGCCTGCATGTAGTCAGGGACATCGTTTCTGTCGATGGCCTCGATCATCTTGCAGAGCTCATCACCGCTCCAAGGACCTGCTGTTGATGGCAGGGCATGTCCTGTCAGAACGTATATCTTGGAGATGTCCTTGTAGACATCACTGTCGACTGAATAGACCTTCTGGCTGTTTGTTGCTGCGAAGGCAAGACCGCAGACCAGAACCAGAGAAACAAGTGCTAGCAATAGTTTTTTCATGACACTCCTCCGTGGAAATGTGTAAAATAATAGCAAACTAGTAGGTTGTATGATATCATATTGCCATTTCAGTTCCAATATGGGCGCAGGTGATGTTATACTCACAAAGGGTGTGGTTATCACAACGGAGGAATTCATGAAAAGAACCGTAATCGCCATCCTCATGGTGGCAATCCTTCTCTCTTCTGCATTCGCCTACAGCAATGAGCAGAAGATCTATTCGGTGGACTCCGGTGTCTATGACGCCATGGAGACACTGTACATACTTGCAGGCCAGTCATTGCCGTCATCATCCGGACCCTGGTCAGAGGCGGAGCTTCAGAACATGCTTGCAAGAATCGACAAGGCAAGTCTGTCAGATGCTGCACAGAAATACTACGACTATGTTGCCGCCATGATCACTTCAGAGCCAAAGCTCCAGTACGATGACAACCTCGGAATGGAGTTCGGCCTTGATCTGGCACTTGAGGGCTACTACCACACGAACCAGGAATTCGATGACTACAATGACTGGTTCCACAGCTACACTGACAGGGCCAAGTTCCTTGACTTCACCTTCGAGACCTGGCCGACGGAGCACTTCTACGGATACTTCGAGCTCTCACTCTCCAACTGCATCGGATACGATGTCAGCAAGGGCGGAAAGGGAGCAACGGCGAACCTGCTCTATGCCAACGGCCTGAACACAAACCTTCCGGTGGTGAACGCCCTGCTCTTCTCAAAGCCATCCAATGGTAACATCCTTGCAGACTTTGACTGGACCTTCCCGTACAGGGCCTTCGTCTCAGCAGGCGGAGAGCACTGGAACTTCATGGTGGGCCGTGACAAGCTCAGCTGGGGTAACGGTGAGACAGGAAACCTGATGCTCTCGGATTCCTTCCCGAAACACACACTTGCAAGGTTCAACACCTTCTTCAACAGCTTCAAGTACTCGCTGCTTGGAACGATCTACCCATCCCAGGCATCAGAAGAGAGCCAGTATGACAGCCTTGACGGCTACAAGGCCATGATCGTCCACAGACTTGAGTTCAACTTCTTCAAGAACAAGGTCGGCCTGGCAGTCAACGAGGCCTGCATGTACTGGTCAGATCCAACCGACGACCAGACCTTCTCACTTCTTCAGGTCAACCCGTTCGGCTTCATGCACAACGAGTACATCGCAAGAAACGGGAACTCACTGCTTGTCTTCGAGGCTGACTACACTCCGATCGCCGGCGTGAACGTCTATGGCCAGTTCGCAGTAGACGAGTTCTCAGGTCCTGGTGAAGGCAGAACAAACACACAGGCTCTCGGACTTCTTGCCGGAGTCAAGGGTGCAATGGCAGCCGGAGACGGAATCGTCACCGGAAGCTTCGAGTTCGTCAAGACCGACCCGTTCCTCTACATCAGAGGCCTCCACTACGAGGAGGACCAGGGTGACAAGTATGCAGTAGGCTACGGCTACGACGCCTACTTCAGGACAATCTCCTGCGACAGAATCATCCTTGAGAGGATGTGCACCACCTACAAGTACGGCAACGACGTCATCCTGTTCGACGGAAAGGTCGGCTACGAGATGCCTGGAACCTTCAAGGTCGGTTTCGAGGCAATGCTGATGAAGCACGGCTCGATGGACATCAACAGCAAGTGGCACATGTACAGATCACAGTATGAGGATGCTCCGGATGTATCCACACCGACAACCTTCAACCCGTTCGATTCTGCAGATTACGACACATCAACTGATACAGTGGTCCAGGAGCATGCTGTCGAGCAGTCAATCATCCTCTCCCTCACAGGCGAGTACAAGATCGTCAAGGGCCTCAGCGCCTCTGCAAAAGCAGACTTCCTGATCGTCCAGAACATGGACAACGTCGATGGCAACAACCAGACCGATGTCCAGATCACAGTCGGACTGAAGTACGAGATCTGATAGCCTAATTCGATTGATTTCGGGGATGCGCAGTTCATTCTGCCATCCCCTTTTTTTTGTCAAATCATTAGTAATTTGCGTTTTTCATAGGACTTTTGCAA
>DMOO01000127.1 GCA_003456855.1 Sphaerochaeta sp. | reverse complement strand
CAGGCTGGTGACACTCTGAACTCCATTGCAGACAGCTTCGGGCTCAGCCTTCAGACGATTGTTTCGGTCAACCAGATCACAAGCGCTGCCTCTCTCTGGATCGGAAGCACTCTTCAGATCCCAGACAGAGACGGTTCCCTCTATATTGTCAAGGAAGGGGACACACTTCTTTCAATCACACAGCGTTATGGCCTTGCTATGAACGCCAAGACACTTGGCGAGGTCAACGGCCTTAGGGATGACAACCTTGTGGCTGGCCAGAAGATCTTCATTCCATACGAGACGATGGAGACATCTGGAACCATCACGGCCTCAACTGATGTGAGCTTTGACAGACCATCGGAGGCGACCACGGTCGGCATCTACAACCAGAAGGTTGTCAATCCTCTGAATGACAACTCTATGCAGCTGGATGGAATCCTTCTCCAGGCTGAAGCCGGTACTCCGGTCTATGCCTCTGAGGCGGGAACTGTCATTGACAAGGGCTTCAACGAGAACGGTTCGGGCTTTGTTAAGATCATGCATGCCAATGGCTACACCACATATTACGATTATCTGGCTGAAATCCTGGTTGAGACCACTGACAGGGTTGAGAAGGGCCAGCAGATCGGTTCCTTCGGTGAGGGTATGACAAACACCTCTGTTCCGGTGGTGTTCTTCCAGATCAAGCAGGACGGAATACCGTTCGACCCGGAGTCGTTCTTCAATTGATTCGTGACAAGAAAAATCCCAGCCCTCTCGAGCTGGGATGGTTTTATTTAGTTTATAGGTCTTTAATAATAAAAGCTGGAAGCGGTGGAAGGACTGCTTGATAAATCCATCCTATACAGGAAGCTTTCATCCGTGCCGACAATGAAGATTCCAGGTGAGTTGGTCTCATCCTCTGCCTTGATGTTTGTGATTTCAGTCAGTCTCAATTCACTTGCAAAATTGGTTTGGGTAGCTGAAATGCTTTCCTCGTTCAAATCATAGATGTCAAAGAATGAAGAACATTTAATGTATATCTTGTCATCGTAGATGAATGTGCAAGATTGAGGGATGTTCTGATGCTCCAAGGCTGACTTCAATGTAAACCAATCATCAACCCCTGAGGCTGAAAGCTTGTATGCATATGATCCATTATCAGTCTTGTCCAAAAGTAAATAGATATCACTTGAGTTGTATGAAATATGGTGGAAGCCAACATATTGGTTGGAATTACCCGCGACATTTATAACTGGAGTTGAAGGACTGTCAGAGTTTATGACATAGAATGTATGTTCGGAGGATTCGGTGACATCAAAGAAGGCGTAGTTCTCTGATTCAATAGGGGTTATCTCAAGAGTGTTGGTTGAAATAATGTCTGTCTCATTCACTGCAGACCCATCGAAATAGTATATTCCATATTTGTAGTAAGCTTTGTTATCTGAATCCAGATGCTTTTGCTTGCCATAGAAAAGCCCGTTGACGAGGAGTCCACTAAAATAACCTTCCAGTTCTGTACCCGAATCATAGGTGTCAGTAGTGGAATCATAGGTATAGAAAGTCAGGGTTGTAGACAGGTCGGCAGTCTGTGTAAGTACCAGCATTCCTTCGACTGAGTTATCGTTATAATAGCTGGCGCTTCTGATGATATTTCCCTTTGAAGAAGAGAAAAGTTTTTTTGTCGCATTGGAACTTGATTCAATTGATTCGCCACTCTTCACTGTATATTTGAAGACACCCTCATTTGAGAGGTAATAGTAGATGCTATTACCATCTGAATCTTTCTTGTATCCAAGGTAATTTAAAACGGTGATGTCTGAATCCTCAGGTTCTGTGACAACTTGAGAATAGATACCCTCATCTGCGTCTATATTGCAGGCGCAGAATGCAATGACTGCAAGGACCGTGATTGCGATAAGCGTTAGTGTGTTTCTTTTCATTTCACCCCTCCTTTAATGTCTATAGGAAAGAGTCAATGTGACAGGGATTAAGCCGCAGAATGCGCTGTATTCCCGCTTGTTGCTGTTCTTTGTGTAGAACTCCCAAGTGGCCATGATTCCTGACTCGATACCCAGTCCCCAGTTTTCGTTGAAGTATACACTCGGTGTAATTGTGACCGATGCATAAGGTGCAAAGTATCTGCTTTCCTTGAAGCGAACAAATGCTCCTCCAAGATTCAGGGAGGCGGCAATGTCAAAGGTTCCTGTCTGCACCGGTATGTAAGTTAATTTGGCGGTCAAAGGTACAGTAGTAAGCAATTTGCCACCACAATAATTGAAGACATAGGCCAACTCGCCACCTAGGGCAAATCTTTCTGTCATGAATCCCTGATATGCAATGGATGCAACACCGCCCAAGTCAATGTTGGTTTCCTTGAAAGTGAATGTTCCTCTCTCTGGATCTTTGTAGAAAGAAATGAACCCTGGGAAATCAACTCCTGCTCTGATGGAGAAGACCTGGTCTCCCTTGAAGTAGTACGTGGACTTTGCGAAGGCCGGTGTGGCGGCAAGGAGCACAAGTACTACCAATGCAATGATGAATTTCTTGCTTGATTTCATGCTTTGCGTTACCTCTTGTACGAGAATAATAACAATTCGCGCGAATTTATGATAGTGCGCTGTCGAATCATTGAGAAAACACACATTGATAGCATTTTGTTACTTAAGGTTGTATGATCTTGTATACAGAAAAACATAATCTTTGGAGGCTTCATGGTTGTTCTTTCCGGAAAGGAGCTAAGCTCTATAGTCAAAACCCAGGTCGCTGCTGGAACCAGCGCTTTCGAGAAACGTTTCTCCAGACGTCCGTGCCTTGCTGTAGTCCTTGTCGGGGAGAACCCTGCAAGTCTGACCTATGTGCGCAACAAGCACAAGGGCTGCCAGGAGGTGGGCTTCGACTTCCGTGACTGCAACTTCCCAGCTGACATCTCCCAGGAGACATTGCTTGAATGCGTGGCTGAGCTGAACGCGGATCCGACCGTGGACGGCATCCTTGTGCAGATGCCACTTCCAAAGCACCTTG
>DMOO01000107.1 GCA_003456855.1 Sphaerochaeta sp. | reverse complement strand
ACCTCGCAGCCACATGAACCTGTAGCCAGAGCCTCTTCATATTTGACTCTCTTTATGTCTTTGAACACATCAAGCTTGCCTATCTCTCCAAGGATTGCATCTGCTGCCTCCTCTGTGATCTGGCAGCCGTCCGATCCGTAGACCTTGTAGCCGTTGTACTTGCTTGGGTTATGGGATGCTGTGACCATTACACCTGCCGCGCACTTGAAGTAGCGCACCGCGAATGACACGCATGGTACCGGCATGAGAACCGGATAGAGATAGACATCGATTCCAGCTGCAGCGAAGACCTCTGCGGCGACCTTCGAGAAGACATCGCTCTTGATTCTGTTGTCATAGCCTATAGCAATTGTCTTGTTTGTCGGGAAAGCCTTGACGACATAGTTTGCAAGACCCTGTGAGGCCTTTGCAACCGTGTATTCGTTCATGCGGTTGGTTCCTGCACCGAGGACTCCTCTAAGTCCTGCTGTACCGAACTCCAGATCCCTGTAGAAGGCATCCTCTATTGCCTTGTCATCCATAGCCTGAAGCTCTGCCTTGAACTCGGGTGCATTCTTGAGCCAACGCTCATACTCTTTCTTGTAATCCATACGGAACTCTCCTAATGCTCTGATGGCATAAGGATATCATTGAGGCTCATTGCTAGGCAAGCAATTATGAGTCATTTCACTTCTTTGTGAGAAAGAATGAATCCTCCCCCATTATGTACAGCGTCGAGTAGTTCTCGTCGAAGGTCCCGATTGGGACTAATTGCCCACTATCCGGCTCTAATATGCTCAGGACCCTGGTCGAGGGATCCACCGAGTATTCGCAAACCTCGGTCTCACCGTCGGATGTAATGGTCATCGTCTCCTTCTCGAACTTGACCGAGAAGAGGTCACTCAGGTAGTTTGACAGGTCATCGGCGGTCATTCCGCTCTCTGACAGCATGGCGGAATAGAAGATGGACTTGTACATCTCGTATGAAGGGTCGGTCTTTGAGATTCCGGACTCCTCAAGAGCCTGGTCCAGAATAATGTCGAAGTAGTCCTCAGGCAGTGCCCATGTGCCAAGTATCCCCTCACCGGCCTTTGTCTCGGTGACTGTGTAGTACTCCCACTTCCCGTTGTCATGCAGTATGACTGTCCTTCCATCGGATGTCGTGGCTGTAATGTCCTTTGCCAATAGTGCGAATGCACAAACCAGTAGCAGCAACAGAGCTGTTGTGAAAACCTTTCCCTTCATAGACGGTCTCCCCCAAATCCTTTCAGTGTGAGTAAATTATAGCCCATGTTGAGTGCAATACAAAGAAAAACCGTTACTTGAGCATCTGCCTGCCGTTGGTCAGCATGACCTTGTTTGTAGGGATCCTCTTCTTTGACTTGCCTGCGTAGAGTCCGTCGTAGTAGGTGAGACCTGAGATGGCCCCGTCCTGGGAGATGATGAACACTACCGCATCGGTGTCCTGGTAGCAGTAGCGGCAGCCTGAGCGGTGTCTTGTGCCCTTGTTCTCGAAGTTGCCCATTGCCTCAGTGTCTATGTTGTAGTAGCTGATGGTGGACTTGGACACCCCGCTCTTCAGCTCTGCACCATAGCCTACGACCTGGAGGTTCTTCTTCATGATCACAGCACCGTCAACGGTCGTCAGGTATGCGATGAAGCTGCAGATGTCCGTGATTCTCCTGAAATACTCAGCCGATGAGTTGGTCAGCCCCTTCTCCGCCCTGAGGAACTGGCACTGCCACTCCTTGACCTTGTCGAAGAGCAAGTCATTGCCGTTGAAGCGGTACTTTATGGCCATGTCCTGGGAGTCCTCGAAGTCATCATCGACTATGACAAGCATGCCGCCGTGCTTCAGAAGGAGCATCTTCTCAAGGATCAGGGCTATTGTGGTCTCGTAGCATGATGTTCTGGTAAGCGAGAGATCCTCACCAAGCTTGTCCTCCGCATACTCGAATATAGCTGACGAGTCATCAAAAAGCTTGGTCTTGAAGATGCTGCTTCCTACTATCTCATCCAGAGGCTTCTCCCTGTAGGTGGCGTTGTTCTTGAACTCCAGCATCTCATAGGGACCAAGACAGGAGAAGATGACTCCAGGCTCTTTGATCCTGATGTTGAAAAGCAAATCTCCCATGTTGCCGGAGATGAGCTCCCTATGCCTGATACGCTCAAGGTCATTGTTGAATGTGTACAGACCGATTATCTGAAGATCCTCTGGCCTTTCACCGCTCACTATGATATAGGAGTTCCTTGCACCTGCAGATGCAGCCATCTTGGCAAGGATGTCTATTCGGAACTCGAACGGCTGTGTGAACTCAAGGAAAGCACCTGATTCATCAACATCCTTTCTCTTGGCACCAAGGAAGGCTATCTTGCAGACAAGGGAATTACCCTCCTCGCGGCAGCAGCTCAGCATATAGGCCATCTCCGCAATGGCCTTGTAGACGGAGTATCTCTTGGTGACGACGTCTGGATTCCGGTCATATTCCTTTATCATGACCTCCATGCTTCTTCTGACAAAGAGACCCATTCCTTCCGAAAGACTTCTGTGCGCTGCCATATCACCTACCTGCTGGAGATATTATAACAGAGTTGAATCCCATTCAATAAACAATATCTTTCATGCTTTCAAGTAATTGGATACCCATTAGCGATGGCAACCTTTTTTATGCTTTCCTTCCACTCAATATGAGGCATGTTCCTATACTTGAGAAATAGAGCAAGCATTTTATCATCGGATTGAGAGTCGATGAGGTTTTGGACCACCTCAATTGGGAATTTGCCACCAGTATTAGCCTTAACCCTTTTCATGGCATCATTCATTTTTCCAACCCAAATAGAACCGGTAACATACTTAACAACAGCCTCATACAAAACATCAAACTTATCATCAAGAAGCGGTTCACATGAAATGCTTGTGGAAAAACCATTTTCGAAAGCATATTTGAGAGTTTTGAATCGCTCTTCAAAACTTGGAGCTCCCGGTTCCCAAAGCTTAAGAATGGAGGAATCAGCAGATCCTATCGTAAATCTGAAACTGAGTTGATCCTTATATTCTTTAAACGAATCTATTACTCTTTTTATACAATCAAAGTTTGGTTTGGTAACAATAAGTAAATGGTTTCCTCTACTTAAAAGCTTAGAAAGAACCTCCATGGATATCTCAATGTTCCCAGGAGTGATGTCATGAGACGATGGAACCATTATGTCTCCAGACTTTTTAGAATAAGAACGACCCTCCAAGTTTACGTTTTCTTCAATTTTCCATGAATCCGGAGTCTTTCTCTTAAACCTGATAGCCATATCTTTTGCATAGCAGTATACGCAATCATTAGAACAACCACTCATGAAGTTGAAATTATATGGAGCCCATTCCTTTGTACCAAATTTAATATCATTTGACATAATCTAATCCAATTTCTATGCCTTCGAGTTTAATATGTAATTCGCAATTCTTAAAGCCAATTTCTGGGCTGAAGAAGAAGGATTTGACATTGCAAAGCAAAATAAAAATAAAGGAGCATTTGTACTATTTCTAAAAATATAGGGTTTTTTCGATACACCCGGGAAGATATTACCAAGTTTTTCAACTAAGTAATCACTCATTTTTTCTATTGAACTATCTTTTATCAATTCACATTCAGAATCATCAAACAAAGAATGTTGAGGCGATTCAACATAGAAAGCATCTCTCCAATCCCTAGCACCGAACACTTTATCAAGCTTTGCCTCCCAACTTATTTCCATCTCCCCACTTCTAGTAAGCAATCTATTAACAGCTCCACATGGAAACAAATACCATAAATCTATTGCTTCTGTTTTTGCAATCTCACTAAGTGACTCCCATTCAAATTGAGTTGCATACGGATCAATAAACATAAGACATCTATTTGTTTTCCAATTAATTGAAGATATTATTTTTTTGACTTCGATGTTTGCATCTCCCTTTTTCACACAAGTTCGTCTTTCTAAATAAGTGAATTCTGTATGAATCATTTCTTTAAGAGACTCAACATTCTTAGGGTCAGAATCAATAAAATAATAGTAATCAAACTGTCTTGGAGCTGATAATGCACGTCGAGCCGAACCTTCAAGAACTTCATATTCCAATTCTATTTGTCCAGAACCAGCAAATGCATCAATATAAATAGTTCCAAATTGTTGTTTTGATAAAGCTATGAGATATGCATTTAAATAATCATTAAACATATCAAGCTTTGTTTTAGTCCAATCTCCACCAAATTTTTGAATAGTTTCCATACTTCACTCCCATGTTTCTTAATTATTCAACAGACATTTATAATTAATTATGTAATATGGCTTATCATATGTAAAGTTATAATTAATTAATTCCTTTCTAACAAATAAAGTACAGAATAGATCCTAAACGTAATACGAAATTGATAACTCAATTATGCTTGACGTTCCATGCCTACGTGTCGTTCATGTTGGCGTAAGGCTCCACAAAAAAAATTAGGGGAAATTTTCCTCTAGTTTCCCCTAATTTCCTCTATTTGATAATCATTGAATAGATCAAAGCTTGTCTACAAACTCTCTCCAGGCGTTGATGTAAGTCCAGCATTTCTCCTCTGTCGGGGCCTCTGCCATGAATCTCAGAAGGTTCTCGGTTCCGGATGGTCTGCAGATGACGTAGGAGTCATCCGGGAAGTAGACCTTGCAGCCGTCAATGTAGTTGAGGCGTGTGTATGGAACATCGAAGGATGGGACATTCCCCTGCTCTGATGAGAATACAGACAAGAGTTTCTCCTTCTTCTCAGCAGAGAGCTCTGCATTGTACTCGACGAACTCCCTGTGCCCGAATCTGTCCTCGATCTCCTTGAGAAGCTGTGTAGGCTGCTTTCCGGTTCTGCACATCATCTCGACGAACAGGGCTGCTGTGTAGGCAGAGTCCTTTCCATGGATGTTTCCACGTACTGTGACGCCACCTGAGGATTCTCCGCCGATAAGGGCGTCAACCCTGTCGATCTCCGCGGAGACGTACTTGAACCCGATCGGGACCTCGTAGCACTTCTCGCCGAAGGACTCTGCAATCCTGTCCAGAAGATGGGTTGTCGAGAGGTTTCTTACCACAGGACCCTTAAGTCCCTTGTATTCATGCAGATAGTAGTAAAGCAAAACCAGGATTGCATTTGCGCTGAGCATTGTACCGTCGCGGTCAATTACATCCAGCCTGTCGCCATCACCGTCTGCTGCAATTCCAAGGTCATAATGGCCTTTGATGACCTTGTCCCTGAGATCAACTAGGGTCTCCTCGTTCGGTGCAGGCATAAGTCCACCAAAGTAGGCGTCCTTGTTGTCGTTGATAAGGTCCAAGGTGCATCTGGCCGAGAAGAAGATGACCTGAAATGGATAGATCGCAGAACCGTGCATAGGGTTGAAAAGGATTCTAGGGCCCTTCTCCCTGATTACCGCAGTATCAATGCTGTCAAGAATGTCATCGATGTAATCGTTGAACGGGTTCTTTATATATGAGACAAGACCCTTGGCTTCAGCCTCCTCCAGGTCCATCTTGTTGTATCTCTCAACAAGAGTTATTCTTCTTTCAAGATCCTTGGTCACCTCTGTAGGAGCATCCCTGCCCTCTTCAACAATGATCTTGATACCATTGTAATCTGATGGGTTGTGCGAGGCGGTCACCTCTATACCATACTCGAGTTCCTCTTTCATGACCATGTGCATGACCAAAGGTGTTGGAGAGCTTCTCTTCATGAGAAGGGATTTGATTCCATTAGCGGCCAGAACCGATGCGATCCACTTTGATGCAGGCTTTGAGAGGAATCTTCTGTCATGTCCTATGAGAACAGGCTTCTTGTCCTGCCCCAGCTCATGCATCCTGTCCGCCAGTGCCTGCGCAACCAAAGAGATGTTGTACTTTGTGAAATCATCGCCGATTATACCACGCCATCCGCCAGTTCCGAATTTGATCATGCTCTACTCCTTGCAGCTTCCTAGCAAATCAATTGTACACTGCTTGTACAAATTTGAAAAGCACAACTAATACTAAAACGATTATAGCAGAAAAGCAATAAAAAAGACCTGAAACAGAAAGATTGTCTCAGGCCTTATAAACACAATTTAAAATGACTTACAGTCTCTGTGCGCTCTCGACGTCCAGGAAGTACTTGTAGGTGTCAACCTTCAGTTCTCCGCAGGCGGCCTCATCACAGGCTATGATTGCGTTGTTGTGCATCTGAAGAGCGCTGCATGTCCACTTCTGGCTCACTCCACCCTCCACTGTATGGGCAAGGGCTCTTGCCTTGTTGTGGCCGTTGATCAGAACAAGGACGCACTTTGAATCGAAGACTGTACCTACTCCGACTGAAAGGGCATATGAAGGGACCTTTGAAGGATCGTTTCCGAAGAATCTGGAGTTGACGATCTTAGTGTCGGTTGTAAGGGTTCTGAGACCCGTTCTTGACTTAAGTGAAGTATAAGGCTCATTGAAGGCGATGTGGCCGTCAACACCGATTCCACCCATGAA
>DMOO01000038.1 GCA_003456855.1 Sphaerochaeta sp. | reverse complement strand
AATCAGCATTGCAGGACGGACGATCTTCACGTCTTTCCTTATGGCCAGTCGGCTGCCGATGAAATTGCCTAGGACGGAGAACAGGGCGCACACAATTGCAACCTCATAGGCCACAAAACCGAATCTGACGAAATTGAGCAAGGCACCCAGATTGGAGAACCAGTTCACAATTCTGGCATTTCCGCAGGCCTTCCTGACCTCAAGTCCAACAACCATGATGAAGCTGAACTGCAGGAACATCCCCGCATTATCGCAGGAAAAGACCACATTATCCAGTGAATAAGCCATCGTCTGCACAAAGAACAGTACTTGAATCATCACCATACGACATGGTATGCGAAGGAGAGCTTTCATACTTCAAAGAGCATAAGGATTCTTTCAACAGAATGCTCGTGAATATCGCAATACGACACAATCTGGTTCTCTTGAGCAGGGATTCTTAATTCAGCAGATACATCTCGTCAGGGCTTCAACACCTGTGGACCTGAGGGAAGAATACCGAACAACTTGTCCACAACCAGATCGGCCATGTAGAGCTTGTAGTCAAGCCTGCTTGGCTGGGATGGGACAGAGCAGTGCCAGCTCTTGGTTCCGTCCTTGGTGGAGATGGCGAAGAAAACCTCACCCGGGATGCTGTCGGCATTGTTTGGATCCACATTTCCGAAGCTCCCTGTGACTCCTATTCCGATGTCGGCACCGAGGTTTCTTCTGCAGGCCTCAGCCATTGCAGCTGCAGTCTCTGAAGAGTAGACGCCGTACTTCTCGATTACATTCTTCGGCACCCCGCATTGGACCTTCATCTCATTTGAATAGGTCACGTAGGCACCTTTGAAAACGGCTGAGGAGCCCTCTGTGTCAGTTATCAAGGAGGCGATCTGGCCTGATGTGCAGCTCTCCATAGTGGTGATTGTTATGTTCTTCCTGATCAGAGTCTCTGTGAGTTCTCTGTACTTGGCTCTAGTATCCATGGCCTGATTCTAATCCTATTGCCCGTCTTTTAGAAGCATCTCGTAGGTGACGCCATACTTCTGGGCGATGTCCTTGGCGTAGGACATGCCCTGTGGAGGGGCGACCTTCACCTTGAAGGACCTCTCGCCTCCATCCGAGAGCACTACAAGAGAGGCAGCCTCAACCTCGGCGCCCTCCTCCCTGCTCTCCTTGTTAAGCTCATCTATTGCAGCTGCAAGCTTGTGCATATGGGTGTTGTAGATGCATCTGGAGCCCTTCTTCAGGATTGCCCTGACGGCATCGTTTGCGATGAAGAAGCCCTCCTCGAAAGATGTTGTTGAGAACGTCTCGTTCAGAAGCAGAAGGCTCTCCTCCGTGCACTGGACGAAGAGCTCCCTGAAACGGTTGCACTCCTCACCGAGTCTTCCATAGTCCAAGGTCTTGTCCTCGTCTGCAGGATAGTGTGTGAAGATGCAGTCCACAGGAGAGAACTCGAACCTGTAGGCCGGCACGAAGACACCACCCTGAGCCAGGACGAACAGAAGTCCCACAGCCTGTGTGATGGTCGTCTTTCCTCCACGGTTTGCACCTGTAAGAAGGTAGAGGTTCCTGTCCTTGCCGAAGTCCAGGTCATTGACGACTATTCCATTAGTATCATCCATGGAATCGGCAAGTTTCAGATTGTAGAAGCCCTCGGCATGCATCCTCTGCCCATCGGTCAACTGGGCCTTGCAGAATGAAAGGCCATGGTCGACATGTCTCTTGATATGCTCCGCCCATCTTACGTAGTAGATGAACTCAGGTATCAGGGCTGTGATGTTCATTATGGAGAGCCCCACATACTTGTTCAGAACCTCCTTGAGCTTCTTCACTGTCTGGCTGAGCATGTGGTCGGAGACCCTGTCCATGTGGCTTGTCACCTCCTGGGACATGTCCCCCTTGGGGACAAAGGCCATTGTGAGAAGAGGGTTCTCGAACATCATCTTTGTCCGGGCCATATTGAGCACACCCTCAACCTTGGAGTCATCCATCGAGAACTGGTGGAACCTTGCACTTCCATCCCATTTTGCATCAGGGTTCAGGTTGTCCTTCCTGGATATCAAATTCCCGAAGTTCTCCAGGATCGTTGACTTTGAGAACTCCTTGCTGTTTACGGAGATCAAGCCGATCTCCTTGGCCTCGAACCTCTCATTCAGGTTGATTCCAAGAGTCACACTTTTAAGATTGGAGGTTGTCGCCTTAAGACCAGCGATGTCCTTCTTTAATTCAGCAAACCCATTATCTTCATATATTCCGTCTATATAGGCCTTCAAATCCTTCAGGCCCTGTGATTTCAGATCTGCATCTCCAAGACATTTCTGCAAGGCTTCAACATAACCGATATAGTCCCTGATCTCCTCAAGTCTGTGGACAAGGTCCCAGGTTCCGGACGTCTCACCGTTGTCACGGCGGAAACTGCCGTAGTCTCGAAGGAAGTCTATCTTGTCCAGGATCTCAAGCATCTGGTTCCTGAAGCTGGGATTGTTGTATATGTCCTCGAAGACATCTAGTCTGAACTGGATGACTTCAGGGTCATCTGTGATTCTGGACATTATATTCAGTATCAGATTCTGCTCGTTGGGCTTCTGTGAGAGTTTGCTGCAGATTGTATCAAGCCCAAGGTCATGGACCGCCATGTCAGAGAGGACCTTGCACTTGTCGTAGCTTCCGTTGGGGAAGATTATACTTAAACCTTTGTTGTTTGCCATGCAGGCATTATAGCATGTTTCTAGCGGCGTTTTGAAAGCTTTCCAATCAAAGCGGGAAGCTCGCTGACAAGAAGTACCATCATGATCATAATAAGGGCATACGCATAGATGTCCTGGTACTCGTTGAAGTAGCTGCTGCTGTGGATTGCCTTTCCCAGGGAGTTCCTGGTCTGCACCAGATATTCAGTCGAGACCACAAGCTTCATGCCCATTCCTACAGCACTTATGTAGGCCTGCTTCAGATAGCCAGCCATCAAAGGAAGATGGACCATCCTCAGGACCTTGAAGTTCAGGTTGCTCTCAAGTCTATAGACATCCAGAAGGTCCCTGTCCATGTCCAGATAACCCTGGCAGGTGGCCTCTGAGATCAGAGGGATCAGAAACAGAGATGTTGCAATGACCGGTACCCTCTCGTATTTTGTCAGGACCATTATCACGACAACCATGATAACCATGGGGATGGAGCGGAGAAGAGCCATAGTAGGTCTCATCAAAGTTCTGAAGAAATGGCTTCTGCCCTCCGCCACACCCAAAGCGATTCCGATAGCAGAGGATATGAGCAAGGCTGTTATGAGATGCTTCAGCGTGACCCAGACCTTGGCATAGGTCTGCCCTTCTCCCAGAAGTCTGAAGAAGGCCTTGAGGATCTCAATAACACTTGGGAAGACAAGTTTGTCCCCCTTGAGCCAACCGGCTGCCTGTATCAGGCAACCGATGAGGATTATCCCGAGAAAGAATATCAATGACTCGTGCTTTCTCTTATTCTGCTCCATAGTAGAAATCATCAGCAGGCACTGAACCACCGAACTGCTTCAAATCGATGTTTGCGGTGGCCTCTACCTGCTCCTTTGCCTCCTGTGCATACATATAACGCACTGCACAGTTCGGAATTGCATTCATTGCGACCTTCACATTGGGAAGGATCTCAAGCTTGACGGCTGCCTCTGCAACTGACTCCAGATCTGTCTCACACTTGTTACAGGACTCCTTGAGAAGTCCAAGGTACGCATCCACAACCGCAGGGTCAAGCCCTGCCTTCACAAAGAGACCAGCCTGGGTGAAACCGCTCTCGCCGTAGAGCGAGTTGACTGAATATCCAACGATACTCGGGTTTTTGTTGCTTGCGGCGGTAAGGGCAGGCTCAGCTGTCATGACTATGGCCTGAGGGTCTGAAAGCAGAAGTTGCTGTGTGTTTGCAGCAGAACCAAGATAAGTGATCTTGGCAGGGATAATGCCGTTCTTTTCAAGGGCAAAGAGAGCTACTGAGGCATTGATCGTGTTCTCACCGAACAGGACGATCTCGGATCCGTTGATGTCCTCGAGCTTGAAGTCTGCCTTCTGTGATGCGATGAAGAGATTGCCCCAGGACACAACTGCACCTAGCTTGTATGTGGACTTACCCATCTTGTAGAGCTTGGCGCCAGCATTGATAGGGGCGATTATGAAATCCGAAGTGGCGTTCGCGAACTCGGCTGTGATCGTCTCAGCTGCTATGAATGTATACTGGTCAGGACTCTCAACTGCAATGGAAGCAAGCGCTATTGCAGGAGCACCACTTGGAGATGCGATCCTCAGACCGGACAGCTCCACACCATCATTGTTCGACACCTCTGAAATCCCCTCTGCAAAGGCACAGAAAGAAACTGCAAGTACAACAAGTGCAACCAAAAACTTCTTCATTGCATATCTCCCTAAACCAGACATGTCATGTCCGGCAGACCCATCTTAGATTATGGGTAAAAAAAAAGAAAGCCCTGAGGCTTTCCTTGTGGCCGTAAAGACCGATATTTGTTCAGGACCCTAATTCCCTTATCTTTTTCCAGGTTTGGGTTGTCAGCCCTCAAGGCAGACAACCTGGTTCGGCTGCTCCCAGTCTTCCATGGAACTTGCGACGATGCGATGGTTCTGATCGTCGTTGATGTCATCATCAACCAAGTTGCTCATCTGAAGCTGAATCGAATCAAACTCTTCTGTGCTGAAATCGTCAATGCTCATTTCTTTTTCCTCCGTCACCTCAAGGTGAACTCATTTGCAACTTTCCGTTGCTTTCGACCTGGAATCTAATGAATCCAGACATAAATGTCAAATTATTTCGAAAAAATCATTAAAAATAATTGCTTGTAATAAAAGGAGTTGTTTAAAAAGATTGCTTTTTTCCAAAAAGTAATCGCTTTTGTGCATCAATTATTGAAGGACCAGACGCTCCAATAGCCGTCCTTGTATTCAAGCACGGAGACCCCGCAGTTGCCTGTATGGAATCTGTTCCACTCTATGTCAGCCTGGAAGGCATAGCAAAGCATGCTTCTGATGCTGCCGCCGTGGGCAAAGACCGCCACGTTCTCGCAATTCTCTATAGTTTCCAGGAACCTCATGAATCGGTAGACCCTCTCCTTCAGCATAGGGATATTCTCCCCTCCAAAGGCAGCGTAGTTGTGTTTCGGGTAGTTCTCAGTCCAAAGGTCTCCAAACATTTCAACGCATTCCGCCTCAGTGTGCCCTGCAATCTTGCCCACATCAATCTCCCTGATGTCAGAGACCTTCTCAGGCTCCACACCAGGAAGTGCGGTCCTTGCAGTCTCCAGTGCTCGTGAGAGGTCACTGGAGAATACTCTGTCGAACTTTATGCCTAAGAGCTTACGTCTTGCCTCGAGAGCATCCTTGTAGCCTTGTTCTGTGAGTTTGACATCACTCTGCCCAGCCCTCTTTCCGGAGAGATTGGTTTCGCTTTGGCCATGTCTGATCAGATAAACTTTCATGGCCAAAGGATACAACAAAGAGGAATTCTATACTACCATCACCACTGAGGATGGATTATGTCCCTGAGCTTCGAGTCATAGAGCTGCTTGACCTTCTGCATCTGCTCTGCAGTCAGCTCCGGAAGCTCTGCGGCCCTGATGTTCTCTTTAAGCTGCTCAGCCTTGCTGGCTCCAGGAATTACAACGCTCACCGCCTCATGCATGAGGACCCACTTGATGGCAATGGGAGCGATGTCATCGGTGCCGAAGATTCTCTTCACTTCCTCAGCGCATTCAAGTCCAAGCTCGTATGGGACTCCAGCGAAGGTCTCGCCCTTGTCGAATACTCTTTCTCTCATCTGAAACCCCCAATGAGAGTATTGCTACGATGATAGACTTTTTAGATTGTCATTGTGAAGATATTGAGCCCCAGAACATTGGAATAGAATGTTTCCTTTGCAAGGCTGTGGACCATTCTGAGTCCGATGTTGTGTGTGACGTCATCAGGGTCGATGAGCTTCATCTTCTCCTCAGGGTTGAAGGCCCTGCAGTCATCCTTGATTCTCAGCATGAGCTGATCCGCCTTATGGACAACCCTCACATCGATTGAATGGCTCTTCTTTCCACCAAAGCCATGCTCGACTATGTTTGAAGCCATCTCCTCAAGGCAGAGACCAGCATAGTAGGCCCTTCTCCTGTCTATGCCTCTGTTTGCGCAGAAGTCGATTACCAGCCTTGCCGTATCGGAGACCTCCTCTGCATTGTGGATGGTGATATCCAGCCTTCTGTCCTCCGGGACTCCGAACGAATCAGGAAGGGCAAGCAGATCCTCAATGCATCTTGGGAATCTGTGATTGTGTATATGGGCATACAAGACTATCGCAATGGTCGTGTACACGTTGTTGAGGACAAAGGATATCCACACTCCCACTGCACCGAAGACAGGGGCAAGGACCAGACTTGAAAGAGCCATACCTAGAAGGCCATCCATAACGGAGAGTATGTGGACCATTCTCATCCTTGATATGCTCTGGAAATAGTTCGTGAAGATGACGCTAAGGCCCGAGATCGGGATTGCAAACGCATAGATTCGGAACAGGCTCAACGTCAATGAGTACACCTCTGTCGAAGGATCCCTGTAGATTGTCCCGGTCAGCAGACCCGAGAATATGAATACAAGGCTGGAGACAAGAACCAGAAGCAGCAGACCTTTGATCAGTGCGGTCTTCATGACCAAAACAAGGCTTGCACGGTCCTCCTCCCCATAGAACACACTTACAAGAAGTCTGGTGGCGGAGGCAACTCCGGATGTGACTGCAAAGAGAAGAGCTCCATAGGTGTTCAAGGCGGAAAGGGCGGCTACCCCAACCTCTCCGGAGAACTTCATCAGCAGAATGTTCACGATGACTCCCCTGATGGACAGGCACAGAGAGCAGATCGCTCCGGGAATCCCTATGCTGATTATCGATGGGAAATCGGACCAGATTATCCTCTTGAAGCCGAACTTCAAGATGCACTTCTTCTTGAAGTACCAGGACACCAGGATCAGGAAGAACAGAGTTGCACTTATGGATGATGAAAGTCCCAATCCAAAGAGACCCATGTTCAGGTATTTGACGAACACAAAGTCAAGGATGAAGTTGGAGGCCATCATTATGCCCATTCCTATGTAGATGCGCTTCTGCTTCTGCTCAAGCTGCAGGAAGGCTGAGAGCTGGGAGTTCAGCAATGTTGGCAGTATACCGAACGACATGCCTTTGATGTAATCGGAGAGCCCGGCTATGTTCCCATGAAGGATCCCTGCCACAAAAGATGGGTCGAACATGCAGACCAACGAAAGGACGATTGATATGCATGACATTACGAAGAGGTCCAAGGAGAAGATGTTGGAGGTCCTCTCCAGCTGGTTCTTTCCAAGAAACTGTCCGCAGAGGATCTGGGCACCGCTGAGGAGTACAAGATTCAAGGTCTCCAGAAACTGCATGTAAGGCCCGAACAGTCCTATGACTGTCATGGCTTCCATTCCTATGACGTTGCTTGCAACAACGCTGTCAATGACAGAGTTGACACTTCCAATGGCCACGAACAGGATCTGGACAGGAAGCAGTCTGAAGAAGAGTTTTGAGATTATCTTTGAGTCTGTCTTAAATCCTGTGGAGACATGCGTCATGTTTCTACTCCCCCATCTCCACCTTGATCACATTCTCTTCCTTGAGACTCAGCTTTGAGAGCGGAACCCTGACGGCCTTTCCCTTCTGGATATGCCTTGGGTTGCTGACGACTATATGGACCTTCCTTCCGCGGAAGAGCCTGTCGACCTCAAAGCCATCCCAGCTGGATGGTATGCATGGGTCTATGACCAGGGCATCGTAGTCCGGTCTTATTCCAAGCATGTAATGGGTGGATGCAAAGTAGGCCCAGCCTGCAGAACCTGTAAGCCATGGATGCCTAGCCCTGCCGTAGGCGCTGTGGTCGCGTCCCATTATGAACTGGCAGTAGGTGTAAGGCTCGCTCTGGCGAACCTCTATGAGATCGTTCTGCCTTGCAGGACAGAGTGCGTTGTAGAACTTCATTGCAAGGTCGCCTTCTCCCATCTTGGTTGCCGCGACCCATGCCCATGGATTCGGATGGCTGAAGATGGAACCGTTCTCCTTGACGCCTCGGTAGACCCTGGTCACGAATCCGACTTCATCGTCAGGCTTGCTGTAGCTAGGTGCATTCAGATGGATGCCCCAATCACCATAGAGGTATGTATCTATTGCATCGAGCGTTTTTTTACCATGTTCTCCAGTAGCCAGGCCACTGCATATTGCCCATGCATTTGATTCAAGATGAACTTTTCCCTCAACGTCAGAATGGGTTCCTATCTTCCTTCCGGACTTTGTGAAGCCTCTGATGTACCACTCGCCGTCCCAAAGCTCCCTTTCACAGGCAGCCTTGACCTTGTCCCTCATCTCTTCATAGAAAGGGACCAGGCTCTCCTTTCCGCAGTGTTGAAGAAGATCCAAGAACTCGTCTATTGCCCAGTAGTGCAAGAAGGATACAAGAGCGCTCTCTCCGCCACCAAGGTTTATGCAGTCGTTCCAGTCAGCTCTAAGACCAAGGCAGATTCCATGCTCACCGACCTGCTCAGCACTGAATTTGAGGATTCTCTCCATGTGCTCGAGCACGGTTCCCTCGCCCTTGTCGGCATAACCAAGGACCATATCAAGGAAGGAGGTGTTTCCCGTCTCCTTCACATATTCACAGATGGATGGGACCAGCCAAAGGGCATCATCGCTGCAGGTGTCCTTAAGGCCGTGGACCATGTTTCCCGGCTCAGGCATGGGCTTGACCGTAGGTGATTTGAACGGAACCTTCTTTGGGATGTCCGGATCAAAGACCTCCGGGCTGAACAGATGCAGTCCGTAGCCTGAGGAAGTAAGACCTCTAAGCAGCTGGACGATTCTCTTTCTGCTCTGCACAGGGTTGGAGTTCACTGTACACATTGCATCCTGGGCCGTGTCACGGTAGCCAAGGCCCGTTCTGCCTCCGACCTCGATGAATGAGGCAAAGCGGCTGAAGACCACATTCGTCTCACTCTGGTAGAGGTTCCAGATGTTGAGCATTGTGTCCATGTCCTGGTTAGGTGTGTGGACCTGGAGAGTGTCCATCTTCTCCTTCCAGTAGTCCGCAAGGTCCTGGAAGGCTATGTCAACGTTCTCAGGGTCCGAGAAGTTCGCCCTCTCCTTCAAGCCGACCTCCAAGTCGCCGACTCCAAGTATGAAGGCAAAGCGCTTGACCTCTCCTGGTTCAATGTAGAAGTCATAGGAAAGGGCTCCACACTGGTTGTTGCCCAGCTCGGTGCTGTTCGACAGAGAGCCCCTCTCGACTCCGATTGGGTTGCTCTCTGTGCGATACAGTCCGATGAAGCTATCCCTGACGCCGTCAAATCCAGAAGGCTCGAACGATGATGTGAAATAGTGGTACATGTCAGGGTTGTAGAAGTTGTCGCACTCTATCACCCCGTCCTTGTACCTTGTTCCACTGCAGTACAAGCTCATCTGGAAGTTCTGGTTATCTATCTCAACGATGTTGAAGCTGAACTCACAATATCCGAATATGGAGAGCCTCTTGGTCTCCTTGCCGTCGTTTCTGACCTTCACATCCCAGATCTCACAGCTGTGGCCTCTTGGGATGAACATGGTCTGGCGTGCGAAGACATCCTTGTAGGAGCATTCGAACTTTGAATACGAGAGACCGTGGCGGGTCTTGTAGAAGGCGATGTCCTGGTTCTTTGCCACAGGCTGCCAGGATATGCTCCAGTAATCACCATCGGAGGAGTCTCTCAGGTAGACATAGTGGCCAGGACGGTCCAGAGGAACGCCGTTCGGTCTGAACCTGGTGACCCTGTGGGTCTCGGGGTCCTCATGGAACATGTAGCCTCCCGCATTGTGCGAGATGACTGTGCCTGTGGTCTCGGTTCCCAGATAGTTCGTCCAGGACACAGGCACATCCTGCCTGATAATCACATACTCTCTTCTCTCGTTGTCAAAGTACCCGTACTGCATCCTTACTTCCCAAACTTCCTGAAATCCTTGTAGATTCCCGGAGTGCTCCCTTCTATTATTTTGGCTCCGCAGATCTTCTCGTAGAACTTTGCAGGGCCTATTCCCCCTATGATTGCGTAGGCATAGCCGATGTTCCTCATGTCATGCAGACACCTGAGGAGAAGTACGGCTCCTATGCCCTTTCCCTGATAGTCGTCCCTGACCCTGGTCGGTCCGAAGAAATCCCTGTTGGTAGCCTCGTAGCAGGCATAGCCTATCAAATCCCCATCCTTCTCTGCGATGAAGCAGCTGACAGGCTGTCTTGAGAAGCAGACGGTGCACTCACCCTTGTTGAACGGGCCACCTATCCTCTCGACGAAATCAAGGATGGCACACATGTCCGGGACCATTGCACGTCTGATCATGATGCCCTCGTCAAGAAGCACCTTCTCTTTCTCCTGGCAATAAGCCAGATCCGGAATATCCAGAAGATTCACTATCATATCAGCCATCTCAGGCCTCCTTCATCTTTCAGACAATGTGGAGAACAGGTCATAGACCTTCAGGCTGGCCTTGAACTCCTCAAGGCTCACCTTATCCTCTGGCGTGAACTTAACAGTCCTCTCACCATTCAATGTGAACAAACAGTCATCGAACCTGCCCTTGATGGAACCGGCATCGGGCACCACGTAGAAAGCAGGGTTCTCTGTTCTGATCTTTACAGAGAAGCACCCTCCGTCTTCAGAGACCGAGTACCTGAGTTCAGGGTCAAGGATTTCGGCATCCTTTGGCCTTGAGAGAAGAAGTGTCTCCTCAATATCTCCAAAGGATACGCAGATGTAGCAGGAGCTTGTATCAAAGCCTCCAAGGTCCTCTTCCAGAACGGTCACGACCTCCAGACTGTTAACCTTGACATCTGACTCCAACTGCTTTACCAAACTTCCGTCAAAGCCCATGAATGCAATGCTGCACTTCCCTTCGAAGGTGTTTCTGCCATCGTTGCAAACTTTGACAAAGACCTTGCCCTCGTCGGTGTAGATCAGAGGGGCCACATCCTTGTAGAAACGCTTTGCAGCGTACTGCAGAGGCTTCCACTTGCCACTGTACTCTATGCTGGACCAGGAGGAAACAGGCCAGACATCGTTGAGCTGCCAAAAGAGTGTTCCCATGCAGTAAGGCATCAGGCTTCTCCAGTAGGTCACTGCGGTCTTTATCGCATAGGCCTGCTGGACCTGGCTCAGGTAGAGCTGGTTCTCAAAGCCTACAGGCGGGCGGAAGTAACGTGTGAACATCTCGTTGATGATCGAGTTGCCTTCATCGTTTCTCTGGTGGTGCTCCATGACAGGGCTTGTGATGGACAGCTCATCCTCAGGGGTGAAGCTCTTCACCTCGCTGAGTGACGGGAAGCTCTGGTACCCGAACTCGGAGCAGAAACGCGGCTTCACGCTGTGATAGAACTCAAAGTCCTTTCGCTCATGCCAGACGGTCCAGTAGTGCATATCGCCGTTTCCATCGGAATGCCAGTTGTCGGAGTAATCCCCAGGTCCTGCACATGGGCTAGACGGCCAGTACATCCTTGACGGGTCCTCCTCCACCAGGATGTGGTCGATCCAGTTGGAGTAGAGCTTCTCGTAGTCCTTGAGATAAAGAGGCAGATTGGCCCTGGTCTCTTCGTACCAGCCAAGGGCTCCAAGGCACTCGTTGTTTCCGCACCAGAGTGCTATGCAGGTTCTGGAGCTTAGTCTTCTGACCTGGTCCCTGAGCTCCTTGTCCACACTCTCCAGGAACCAATCCTCCGCAGGATATGTAGAGCAGCTGAACATAAGGTCATGCCAAAGGAGGATTCCATACCTGTCGCAGGAATCATAGAAGGCTTCCTTCTCATACCAGCCACCACCCCAGACACGGAGCATGTTCATGTTTGAATCACGCACATCACGGATTATGGAGTCGAACCTCTCGGCAGTCATCCTGCACGGCCTGGCATCCAGAGGGATCCAGTTGGCGCCCTTGCAGAAGACCGGCTGACCATTGACCACAACGGTAAGCTCCTTGCCTCCCATTGTCATCTCATTCCTGACTTCAATGGTCCTGAATCCGATTTTCCTTGATAATTCATAGTCTCCAAGCTCA
Source organism: Sphaerochaeta sp. (assembly GCA_003456855.1). Taxonomy (GTDB): domain Bacteria; phylum Spirochaetota; class Spirochaetia; order Sphaerochaetales; family Sphaerochaetaceae; genus UBA9732. The sequence continues at coordinate 4,324 of DMOO01000038.1, read as the reverse complement.
AACAGGACATCATAAAGGACCTGCTCACCAAGTCCGTTAGGCCACCAGAGCTCAACTGCAAAGCTTGGGATCTCCATGTCGAAATCAAAGCATGAATCAGTCTCTTTCAGCTTGACGACCTTCTCTATCTTCCTGCCTGCACAGCGAAGTCTCAAAGAGACCTCACAGTCATGGAACACCTTGACGTAGGCCTTCACCTGAAGCTTCCAGTCACAGCCCTTTCTCTTTGGTATGGCAGAGAAGGAGCTGAGATGGAAACACTCACACTCGAACAGCAGAATGCTCTCATGGATCCCTATCGTCTGCATGCAGAGGCCCCAGTCCCAGGCGGCGTTGCACTGGGCCTTTCTGACAAGGTTCCTTGCAGGTGAATCGTACATGTACCTTGAACATGGAATCGGGTGGTCCAGCTGGCTCTGCCTCTGCAGAGCGACCTTCTCTGATGATGTGAAGTCAAACTGGATTGTGTTGTCACCGTCTTTCAGGAACCCGGTGACATCGATCTCGTAGATCCTGTGCTCATTGTCAAAGGAGGCAACCACAGATCCATTGATTGATAGACTCGCTATGGTATCGACCTTCTCCAGTCTCAGGATGTAGGTCTTGCCTGAAGTCTTCTGAAGATTGAACGATCTGGATATTCTCCAGTCGCTTCTGCCTATGAACAGAGTCTCAAGCTCGTTTCTGGCATAGTATGGGTCAGGGACCACAAGTCCCTCAATCAGGGCATCCTGGACGCATCCCGGCATATCAATCGGGAAACAACTACCATCCTTGATGTCATAGTTGTTCTCCTCAACCCTCAAAGCTTGAAGGCTCCATTCTCCATCCAGGCAGATTCTTCTCATGTGTTCTCCTCCCAGGCCGCAGGGCTGCAAACCAGATTGAGCTTCCAACAGAGCTCCTTCATGGCTTCACGCCTACTGCAAAGCTTATCCCAGCTCTTTGCCTGTCCGTTCCACATGTTGTCCGCGATGGCGAACACCCTAGGGAACATCATGTACTCCAATGCCCTTCCATTCGTCATCCTCTCCGTCCAGATGTTGCACTGGGCACCGAGGATAAGATTTCTTTGGGACTCCGGCAGTTCGTGCATCCCAAGGTCTATGCTGAACGAGTCCTTGACAGTGAAGCTTCCCCACTGGCTAGGCTCGAAACTGTCTTTGGTGTATCCCTTGTCCAGATACATGCCCTGCTGTGGGCATAGTATCACATTATGGCCTCTTGAGGATGCTGTTCTTGCACCTTCAAGTCCACGCCATGACATCACGACCACATTCTTGTCAATTGAAGGGGCATCAACGACCTCGTCCCAGCCCATGGCCCTCTTTCCGTAGGAGGAGATCAGCTTTGAAAGCTTGCTGGTGAACCAGCCCTGAAGCTCAGTTGCATCCTTGAGGTTGTTCTCCTTCATCACTGCGATGCATTCAGCATTGGTCTCCCACTGCTTGTGCGGGCACTCGTCGCCTCCCATGTGGAGATAAGGTCCTGGGAAGATCGAGCACAGCTTCCTGAAAGCAGCGTCAAGAAAGGTCCAGAGCTCAGGGCTTGCAGGGTTTATCACATCCTCGAAGATTCCCCAGAGATGTGGAACCTGGACCTTGTTACCCGTGCATCCAAACTCAGGGTATGCGGCAAGAAGCGCCTTGGTATGGCCTGGCACCTCGATCTCCGGGACCACGGTCATTCCACGTTCAGAGCAGAAGTCCACAATGTCCCTAAGGTCCTTGTCGGAATAGAAACCTCCGTAAGTGATGTGGTAATTGATGTACTCAGGGTTTTCCCTGACGGAGGAGATCTTCTCAAGAAGAGGATAGCCGTCAACCCCGAATCTCCAGGCCTGGTCATCGGTCAGGTGCCAGTGGAAGACGTTGAAGCCAACCATGGACATGACGTTTATGATTCTTTTAAGTTCATCCACAGGCATGAAGTGTCTGCAGACATCTATAAGGAAGCCCCTGTATCCAAATGCAGGAGACGAGAATTCAAATTCACAGACGGGAAGAGCACCGTCGAAAAGCACTTCAAGCTGCTTGATGTAACCAAGTCCCTGATTGATTTCAGCGTCTGTCTTTCCACAGACCTCCGCAGTGCCATCGGCAATTCGCACAAAGTTGCAATCATTACCGATACTTGTTGCTATAGTGCCATTAAGTTTTGTGGTTTTTTCATATGTGACACCTTCAGAAAGGATCTGTGGTGTAAGAAGTGTTTCTATGTTTCTTTTCATGGTTCAAAAAAGGCGGGTCCGAGAACCCGCCATATGTTATTTCAATTGTGAAGTCCTTTCGGATTACTTGCCGGCGTATGCCTTCCAAGCTGCGTTGACTGTCTTGACACCCTCGTCGACTGTTGTCTTTCCAAGGCCGATCTCTGCGAGGACCTGGTTGATGACTTCGTAAACTGCTGGAGCAAGGACACCATCGATAACTGGGGTAGCAACCTGGATTCTGCCGTACCAGTCAGATCTCTTTGCTACGAGCGGCTCAAGGTTGTTCTCTTCACAGACCTTAGCAACATCGATTGATGTGAGTGATGGGAATGCAGCACCAGTTGTAAGTCTCCAAGTCTGGACGTACTCGCCCTCAAGGTACTTGACCAGTGTCCATGCAGCCTCGAGCTTAGCAGGATCGATGTCCTTTGCGATTGCCCAACCGGTTCCGACGACTGCTGAGTTGGACTCGTGAACGATCTCACCGTCGATTGCCGGGAAGTTCATCAGGCTGACGTCTGTCTTCTGGAGCTCTGGTGGGAAGAGAGCCTCGCCTGTTGATGTGTCGGTCTGGAATGAAGCACATGCCCAGTCACCATCGATGTAGAATGCGCTCTTGCCAGCTGCGAAGTCAGCTCTACCTGAACCATAGGAGATGCTGAGTGTGTTGCGGTTGATGATTCCATCCTTGTAGAGGTTGTCAACAACTGTGAGGGCCTTTCTGAACCAATCGTCCTCGAAGTCCCACTCGCCTGCTGCAAGCTTGTCAGCCCAGTCTGCACCACCGAATCTTCCGACGATCAGTGAGAAGAGACAGCTCTGCATGACCCAACCATCCTGGCAGTCCATTGTGATGACCTCGATTCCCTTTGCGTTGAGAACTGGGACCATTGCCTTGAGATCGTCATATGTCTTAGGAATTGAAAGACCATTCTCTCTGAGAACCTTCTCATTGACGAACATCATGGATGTTGCTGTGACTCCGTTTGGAAGCTCACCGAGGTAGCCACCAAGCTGTGGAGCTGTACAAAGTGGATTGTACTTGTCGAACAGACCATCTCTCTTCAGGAGGTCTGTCAGATCATAGAGCAGTCCCTCTGTGTGAAGTGTGGATGATCTTCCACTTGGCCAAGCATACATGACATCAGGAAGCTGACCCTGTGCTGCGTAAGCCTCAACCTTCTGGTGGAACGGCTCGTTGAAGAGATCCTCTCTGATGATCTCGATCTCTGGATGCTCTGCTGTGAACTTGTCCCAGACCTGAGCGATCTCGTTTGCGCTGTTTGGCTCTGACATATCAATATAATTCAGAACTCTGAGCTGAACCTTTCCTGAATTTGCCTCTGCTGCAGCCTGTGCGAAAACTATTCCACAGATTGTGAGAGCAACAAAAAGAACAGTAAGTAACTTTTTCATAACTTTCTCCTTAAGTTTAGTTTGTTCATCCTCTGAACAATTAGAATTGTACACCCGAAGAACAAACTTGTCAAAGAATATTTTCAACGAATTACAACAAAATAATGGCGGCCTCTTCCGAGACCGCCAAAACCCAAAACAAATTATATATTATCCCTTTACTGCGCCAGCACTTACGCCCTTTGTGATCTCCTTTCTGAAAACAATGTAGAAGACCAGCATCGGGATAAGTCCGATCATAAGCGAAGCGAAAAGTTTGCCGTAGTCCGTTGAAAGGCTTCCTGCAAAACTCTGGATACCTACAGGAAGGCTCTTGTTCTTTGTGCTGGAGGTGAGCATGTTGATAAGCATGAACTCGTTCCAAGTACCTGAGATCTGCAGAATCGCTATGGTTGTTCCGACCGGAGCGGCCATAGGAGCCATTATGCTTCTGAAGATTCTGAAGTAATGCGCACCATCAAGTCTTGCGGACTCCACAAGGGCGTTCGGGATGCTCTTCATGAACTCTGTGGCAAGGTAGATTCCCATCGGAAGTCCTATTCCTATATATGGAATAAGAACTCCAAGCTTGGTGTCATACAGGCCTACCTGGTTGATCACTATGAACAGAGGGATCATGATGCTCTGCAGTGTCATCAGGATACCGATGACATAGGAGCCGTAGATTCCCTTGGTTGCAGGATGCTTGATCTTGGA
>DMOO01000004.1 GCA_003456855.1 Sphaerochaeta sp. | reverse complement strand
CAGGTTCAGATGCCTCCTTCGATGCGATCCTCTCCCTTTCAGTATTCGTCTCCGCTCTGGTGTACATCTTCTTCTCGATATCCCTTGAGGCCTATGTAGGTGCAGTAATCTCATGCTTCATCATAAAAGCGGGCATCGAGATGATGTTGGAGACCATCAATGACATCCTTGGTCACCGCACCGATGCAGAGCTTGCAAAGCAGATAAAGGACATCGCCTGCGAAGAGCCTGAAGTCTATGGAGCTTATGATCTTTTCCTTAACAACTACGGTCCGAACAGGAACTATGTGACGATGCACGTCGAGCTTCCCGACACCATGGACGTCGAGCATGTGGACGAGCTTACAAGAAGACTCCAGACGAAGATCCACAAGGAGACCGGAGTCGTCCTCACCGGTCTTGGAGTCTACTCCTTCAACACAAGAAACGAGGAGGCCGCAAAGCTGAGAAACAGCGCATAGAAGATCGTCCTGAGCCATGACTGGGCGCTTCAGATCCACGGCTTCTACGCCGACACGGAGAAGAGGACTGTCCGCTTCGATGTTGTCCTGAGCTTTGACATGACAGTCAATGAGGGCCTTGAGATCCTTTACAAGGAGCTTGGAGAGGCACATCCTGACTACAGGTTCACCATCATCCCTGATGCCGACCTGACCGACTGATTTGGAGAATACTATGCGAAGAAACCTGGAAGAGACACGTGCCTACGCCGACAAGGACAGATTCGCTGTCTATTGCGACATTGTCATAGACGAGGTGGGCGAGGGCTACGCCAAGTGCCACATGGACATCAAGGACCACCACAGAAACGCGCGTGGCGTTGTCATGGGCGGAGCTACCTTCACCCTGGCGGACCTGTGCTACGGTGCCGCCTGCGACTTCAGCGCGGTCTCAATGACAAGCGAGATCAACTACCTTGCACCTGCAACTGGGGATGTCCTCTACGCCGAGGCCCATGTGGTCAAGGACGGCCATGCCACTGTCTTCTATGAGGTCGTCGTGACCGACCAGAACGGCAGGAAGGTCGCCTTTTTGACCATGACAGGCTTCAAATCCAAATAAATATTAATTATTTTAGCTTCTTTCCTCTTTATATGTTGACAATGACGGCCATTGTGGGTAAATTTGCAAAGCGTTTGCAAATGCAATTGATTTGCAAATTGTTTTGAGGTTGTTTACATGATTGACATGATCATTGATTGCATAATAGATGCCATAATCGACAGCGCGAAGATGCTGCCGTTCCTCTTTGTGGTCTACCTGCTGATGGAGGTTCTGGAGCACAAGGCTGGAAACAATTTCCCGAAGATCTTCTCCAGAACAAGAGGCCTTGGACCTCTGATGGGTGGCCTTATAGGTGCAGTTCCACAGTGCGGCCTTGCAGCTGCCTCGGCATCCCTCTACTCAGGTAGGGTGATAACCCTTGGAACTCTTCTGGCGGTCTTTTTGTCATCGTCCGACGAGATGCTTCCCATGATGCTCTCCGAGGCTGTGCCCATTCTGAGCATCGTTAAGATACTGGCTGTGAAGATCGCCATAGGAATCGTCAGCGGCTATGCCATCGACCTTGTCCTGAGGCGCAGGGCGAAGACCGATGCCGCCGCAACCCAGGAGGCTGAGGCGGAGTTCAAGAACTTCGAGCACCACAGCAATGGTATCATCTGCGCACTCAAGCACACCCTGAAGATCTTCGTCTACGTCTTCGTGTTCTCATTGGTCATGAACATCGTGATCTCGATTGTGGGTGAGGACACCATGGCATCGGTCTTCAACTCCGTTCCTGTTGTTGGTGAGCTTGCAGCAGCCCTTGTGGGACTGATCCCCAACTGCGCATCATCTGTCGTCATCACGCAGCTCTACCTTGACGGAATCATCAGCGCAGGCCCTATGTTCGCAGGCCTTCTTGTCAACGCAGGTGTGGGTGTCCTGGTGCTGCTCAAGACCAACAAGAGCGCTATGGAGAACCTTGCAATTGTGACGACACTGTTCGTCCTTGGTGTTCTCTGGGGCGTCCTTATTGAATTTACGGGCCTTGTTTTCTAGAATAGGCAGGAGAGGTAGATATGGCAGGCGGATACAACACAGCAAGCAGAGCCAGGATCCTTGAATTCCTTCAGGAGAACAAGGACAGGACCGTCAACGTCAACGACATCCACAGAAACCTTGTGGAGTCTGGAAACGACGTCAACATCACCACGATCTACCGCTACATAGAGAAGCTTGTGGAGGAGGGCACTGTGATGAAGTACGTGGCCGAGAACGGCACACGCGCAGTCTACCAGTATGTCGACTCAACCCACCACTGCGAGGAGCATCTGCACCTTCAGTGCGTCAGGTGCGGGGCTCTGATCCATCTGGACTGCCACTTCATGGACGAGATCTCTGAGCATGTCCTGAACGAGCACGGCTTCCACATCCAGTGCAAGAACTCGATCATCTACGGACTGTGCGACAAGTGCGCATCAGAGCAGGAATGAGCCATGGTAATCCGTAAGGCAAGGCTTGATGACCTGGGCAGGATCATGGACATCTACCATTATGCCCAGGACTTCATGATAGCCTCAGGCAACCCTAACCAGTGGTCTCATGTCTATCCCAAACAAGAGCTCATAGAGCAGGATATAGCCGATGAAATCTCATATGTTCTCTGTGATGGGGACATTGTGTTGGCTGTGTTTGCTCTGCTTTCCGGAGACGATCCGACCTATGATGTGATCGACGGCGGCTCCTGGCCTAACGACGAGCCTTACATCACGATCCACCGCTCGGCAAGCGACGGCAGCACCCATGGGGTCTTCCACCTGATCTCCGATTTCTGCAAGGGTCTCTGCGACAACGTCAGGGTGGACACCCATGAAGACAACAGGATAATGCAGAAGGCCATCCTTAAGGAGGGCTACAAGTACTGCGGAGTCATCTATCAGCCTGACGGGACACCGAGATTGGCCTATCAATGGTGTAAAAACTAAACATATATTGTTTTGGGGTCTTCCATAAATTCTCACTTGGTGTTATTTTGCATAGTAACATTAATTTTCTGATTTTCACATATTCGGGAGGATTTGGTTATGGAGAAGTTGAAGGTTGGTATTCTCGGTGCAACAGGTATGGTCGGGCAGCGTTTCGTCACACTTCTCGCAAACCATCCTTGGTTCGATATCGTGGTCTTGGCTGCATCGCCTAAATCCGCAGGCAAGAAGTATGCAGAGGCCGTCGAGGGCAAGTGGCGCATTGACGAGCCGATGCCAGAGTGCGTCGCCGACATCGTCGTGATGGACGTTTCCAACGTCAAGGAAGTGGCCGACAAGGTGGACTTCGTGTTCTCTGCAGTCGACATGAAGAAGGACGAGATCAAGGCTATCGAGGAGGAGTACGCAAAGGCCGAGGTGCCTGTGGTCTCCAACAACTCAGCCCACAGATGGACCACCGACGTACCGATGGTAATCCCGGAGATCAATGCAGACCACTACAGATTGATCGAGGCCCAGAGGAAGAGACTCGGGACCAAGAGAGGCTTCATCGCAGTCAAGCCGAACTGCTCGATCCAGTCATACACCCCAGCTCTCGCGGCTTGGATGGAGTTCGAGCCCTACGAGGTCATCGTCTCCACATACCAGGCGATCAGCGGTGCAGGAAAGAACTTCGAGTCCTGGCCGGAGATGATCGGGAACATCATCCCGTACATCGCAGGAGAGGAGGAGAAGTCCGAGAAGGAGCCTATGAAGGTCCTTGGAACCTTCGCTGGCGACCACATCGAGCTGAAGCAGGGTCTTGCCATCACATCACAGTGCATCCGCGTGCCGGTTCTCAACGGCCATACTGCAACGGTCTTCGTCAAGTTCCGCAAGAAGGTCACAAAGGAGCAGCTGGTTGCAAAGCTCCGTGAGTACAAGGGTCCTGCACAGGAGAGGAAGCTTCCTCTGGCACCTGAGCACTTCATCCAGTACCTTGAGGACGACAACAGACCACAGGTCGCTCTTGACGTCAACTACGAGAGAGGCATGGGTGTCTCCATCGGCCGTCTGAGAGAGGACAGCATCTACGACT
>DMOO01000103.1 GCA_003456855.1 Sphaerochaeta sp. | reverse complement strand
GGCGCATTCCAGGAGACCCAGATCGCTCCATTCGCTGGTTTCATGTATCCTATCTACTGCCAGATCGCAGCCAAGGGACCAAGACCATACACAGCAATGCTCTTCATCAACTACCTGATGAGCGAAGAAGGCTTCAAGCCATGGGGCGGCCCAAGCACAGACATCCTCGGCGCATACTCGACAAACAGCCAGATCGGTGCTTCTCCAACTGACCAGCCATACTCATTCTGGACAAACGTCCTGGTTGCAGAGGATGGAGAGTACATCCTTGCCAACAAGACCGCAGTCGTTGACTTCGTCAATGCTGAGATTGCAAAGAAGAAGTGAGTATCTCTCTTAGTTGAAAGGGAATAGGGGCGGAGTAATCTGCCCTTATTTTTGATTGATTAAAATCCCAAGGAGAAAAAATGGCTGAAGCATTGGTCAAACCTTCCCGTGCAAAGAGGATGTACTTCAAGACTAGGGAGTTCTTCACAAACCCTGCCAACATCATCCTCACCGTCACGGTAGTAGTCTTGGGCTTCTTCACCGTCTATCCGCTGTTCCTGCTGATCAAGGACACCGTCACCGTCAACCTCGGTGACCTGATGTATCCTGAGCTGCTGAAGAAGGGAGTGGGTGCGTTCACGATGTTCCACTGGAAGAGGATGCTCTTCTCGGACATGAGCGCCAACTACTTCTGGATTCCGCTCAAGAACGCTGTCCTGATGTCACTTCTGGCTAGTATCATAGCCATCATCTACGGTGGAGTAGTCGCCTTCCTGGTCACCAGAACTGACATGAAGGCAAAGAAGTTCATCTCATCAGTTTTCATCTTCCCGTACATAATGCCATCCTGGACCCTGGCAAGCTTCTGGAAGAACTTCTTCCAGAACCCTGACATAGGAAACTTCCAGAGCGGCCTCCTGTACTGGCTCACCGGCGCTAAGCTGCCTGAGAAGATGGTCTATGGACTTGTTCCGTGTGCCATAGTCCTCGGTCTGCACTATGCCCCGTTCGCCTACATACTCATAGGCGGTATCCTCAGGAACATGGATGCCAACCTTGAGGAGGCTGCAACGATCCTGAAGGCCTCCAGAGCCAAGATCATCAGAAGGATCACTCTTCCGATCGTCCTTCCCGCCTTGCTCTCGACCTTCCTACTGGTCTTCTCAAGCAGCATGAGCGCATACGCCGTTCCTCAGTTCCTGGGAGGCGCAAGCGGCTTCAACGTACTTACCACGACACTCAGACAGTTCGTCAACTCCGGTTGGCTCGGACAGGGATACATCATGGCTATCTTCATGATCATCTTCGGTCTGATAATCCTGAGCATCAACCAGTACGTCACAAGCTCCAGGAGATCCTTCACCACCGTCACCGGAAAGAGCGGACAGATCTCCTACATCAAGATGGGTGCAGGAAAGTACATCGCCGCTGTGATCATCGTGATCCTGTGTGCATTCTTCTCATTCATGCCGCTGATAAGCTTCGCCCTTGAGTCCTGCACCCTGATCCCTGGTGACTACAGCAGACTGACGCTCAAGTACTGGCTTGATCCTGGCTATCCTCAGAACAACGGAATCCATGGACTGTTCCATGAGCCATTGGTATGGAGATCCTTCAAGAACAGCCTTGTGCTTTCAATCAGCTGTGCCTTCATAGCCGGAACACTTGGAATCCTCATTGGTTATGCTGTAGCCAAGAGAAGAGGTTCCAAATTGGCCAAATGGGCCGATAATCTTGCATTCCTTCCGTACCTTATGCCATCAATGGCAATGGGTGCCGCCTTCCTTGCAATTGGAACAAAGATGGGAATCGCAAAGACCATGACCTTGCTGATCCTGGTCGGTTCCATAAAGTATCTGCCGTTCGCATCCAGAAGTGGAATCAACGCGATGCTCCAGCTCTCCAACGAGATAGAGGAGGCTGCCGTCATAGTCAACGTTCCATGGTGGAAGCGTATGGTCAGGATCATTTTCCCTATACAGAAGTCAACGTTCATCTCAGGCTATCTGCTTCCGTTCACTTCCTGTATGAGAGAGCTGTCTCTGTTCACACTTCTTTCATCCGGTTCAATCTACCTGATGACAACCCTGCTGGAGTACTGGCAGGTCTACTGTGACCAGAGCGCAAACGCACTTAACCTGCTTATTGTCGTGACTGTTCTTGCAATCAATTTCATAGTCAACAAGCTGACAGGTGCAAGCATAGACAAAGGTGTTGGAGGTTGATAAATGCCACAGATTAAATTGGAACATGTTACAAAGCGTTGGGAGAAGTTCGTTGCTGTTGACGATCTGAACATGGTGATCGAGAACCATGACTTCGTCACACTTCTCGGACCATCTGGCTGTGGAAAGACAACCACACTCAGAATGATTGCAGGACTTGAGACCCCGACCGAGGGAAGAATCACTATCGGTGACACCGTTGTGTACGACTCGGCACAGGGAATCAACATCTCACCTGCAAAGAGAGATATCGGATTTCTCTTCCAGAACTACGCACTCTGGCCTCATATGACAGTCTACCAGAACATAGCCTTCGGACTTGAGAACCTCAAGTGGAAGAAGGACGACATCAAGGCAAGAGTTGAAGAGATGCTGAAGATGCTGAAGATCGAGGAGTTCGTCAAGCGCTATCCTGCAGAGCTCTCCGGAGGACAGCAGCAGCGTGTCGCCATTGC
>DMOO01000113.1 GCA_003456855.1 Sphaerochaeta sp. | reverse complement strand
GCAGGCAGAAGTCCAGCTGGCAGGTTGAGAGTGTGTACTCGACACCTACTGCAGGCTTGACGTTGACGTCGAGCTTAGGACCGTAGAAGGCAGCCTCTCCGATCTCCTCTGTGTAGTCGATCTTGAGGTCGTTGAGAACGGTTCTGAGAGCATCCTCTGCAGTGTTCCACATCTCATCGTCCTGATAGTACTTCTCTGTGTCTGCAGGGTCTCTGAGTGAGAGCACGCAGCGGTAGTCTGTGATTCCGAAGTCCTTGTAGACATCGTCGATCAGTCCTACGACCTGCTTGACCTCCTGCTCGATCTGCTCAGGTGTGACGAAGATATGTGAGTCGTTCTGGCAGAAGTGGCGGCCTCTCTCGATTCCCTTCAGCGTTCCGCTGGACTCGAATCTGAAGTCATGTGCAACCTCGGCGATTCTGATCGGGAGCTCCTTGTAGCTGTGTGGCCTTGAAGCGTAGATCATCATGTGGTGAGGGCAGTTCATCGGTCTGAGAACGAAGCTCTCTCCTTCGACCTCCATCGGTGGGAACATGTTCTTTCTGTAGTGTGCCCAGTGTCCGGAGGTGACGTAGAGGTTGACTGAACCTACGCAAGGGGTCATTACGTGCTGATAGCCTAGCTTGCGCTCCTTCTCCTTGATGTAGTTCTCAAGCTCCTGCCAGACTGTGTAGCCGTTAGGCAGGAACATCGGCAGTCCCTTTCCGACCAGATCGTCGGACATGAAGAGTGACATCTCCTTTCCGATCTTTCTGTGGTCGCGGGCCTTTGCCTCCTCGACTTCCTTCTCGTACTGCTCGAGCTCGGCCTGTGACTGGAAAGCCACTCCGTTGATTCTGGTGAGCATCTTGTTCTTGGAGTCGTTCTTCCAGTAGGCTCCGCCCTGGCCTGTGATCTTGAAGGCCTTGAGAGCGTTGGTGTAGGTCACGTGTGGACCTGTGCACATGTCAATGTAGTCTCCCTGCTGGTAGAAGCTGATGATTGCATCCTCCGGGAGGTCTCCGATGTGCTCTTCCTTGTATTTTGCATGGCGCTCGTGCATGAGCTTGACAGCCTCATCCCTTGGCAGGATGAAAGGTCTGATCGGAAGATGCTCCTTTGTGATCTTCTTCATCTCAGCCTCGATGGCCTGAAGATCCTCGTCTGTGAGCTTTCTGTCCCCGAGGTCCACGTCATAGTAGAAGCCTCTCTCCGTAGCGGGTCCATACCCGAAATCGGCCTCTGGATAGAGTCTCTGGATGGCCTGTGCCATCAGGTGTGATGCGGAGTGGCGAATTACGTGGTTCACTTCCTCTGCTGGACAATCGGCAACTGTTCCGTCTTTGTAGATTATCTTCATGGGTTTTCTCCCGTAAAATGAGTCGAATTTGCTTCATTATATAAACAATGCGTAAAAACTTAAACCCCATCAAGGCATCCAATTCTATTGACTTATTGCGACTTTGAGGATAAACACAACATCGTATGAAGAAGGGAACTGGGGAATTTGAGAAGAACAAGGCGCTGCTGAAGACGGTGCTGCTGATTGCTCTGCCTATAATGGTGCAGAACGGATTCACGAACTTCGTGAACCTGCTGGACAACATAATGGTTGGTCGTCTGGGCACGGAGTCCATGTCCGGCGTCGCCATAGTCAACCAGATAATCTTCGTCTACAACCTCTGCATCTTCGGAGGTCTCTCCGGAGCCGGAATCTTTACCGCCCAGTACTATGGAAAAGGTGACTACGAGGGCATAAAAAGCACATTCAGGTTCAAATTCCTGCTTGGACTCTCACTTTCGGTCATCGCAATCGTGGTTTTCTCCCTGTTCGGAGATTCTCTTATCGGTCTGTTCCTGAGCGAGAGCGCAGATGGAGGGGACCTTGCGGCGACCTTGAACTTCGGCAAGGAATATCTTCTTATAATGCTGTTCGGACTTCCGGCCTTCGCCCTGGTCCAGACCTATTCGTCGACCCTCAGAGAGTGCGGGCAGACCGTTGTGCCTATGAAGGCAGGCGTTTCCGCCGTTCTGGTGAACCTTGTATTCAACTATCTTCTTATCTACGGAAAGTTCGGATTCCCGGCCTTGGGTGTTCGTGGAGCTGCAATTGCCACGGTTCTTTCCAGATATGTCGAGCTCTCCGTCGTGATGATCTGGTCCCATACCCATATGGACAAGGTCCCGTTCGCCTACAAGCTCTACAGCACCTTGAAGGTCCCAGGGAGCCTCATCTCCAGAATAGTGGAGAAGGGCATGATACTCCTTGTGAACGAGGCTCTGTGGTCCCTGGGTCTCTCCCTTGTGACCCAGTGCTACTCCACAAGGGGTCTGAACGCGGTTGCCGGAGTGAACATCGCGAACACGATCAACAACCTCTTCAAGGTCGTCTTCCTTGCCTTCGGAAACAGTGTAGGCATCATTGTCGGCAGACTTCTTGGGGCCGGCAAGATGGAGGAGGCCAAGGAGACGGACAGGAAGATCATCCTGTTCTCCGTGTTCTTCAGCTGCTTCATCGGTCTCATGATGCTCTCTGTGGCCTGGGTCTTCCCGAAGCTCTACAACACCAACGACATCGCAAGGGGAATCGCCACGAGCCTGATCATCATAGAGGCCATCTGCCTTCCGATCGAGGCCTTCAAGAACGCCACGTACTTCACGCTCAGAAGTGGAGGCAGGACCTTCATAACCTTCCTGTTCGACGGCTTCTCCATGATTGCGGTCAATTTCCCGATTGCCTACATACTCAGCAGGTTCACAAACGCCAACGTCCTCTGGATCTTCATCAGCGTCCAGATAGGTGGCATGGTCAAGTGCATCCTGGGCTACATCCTGGTCAAGAAGGGCGTCTGGCTGAGGAACATAGTTGTCGACAAGTGACAGCAAGATAATCTGTTTACTAAACAAAAAATTATACTAAAATAAAAAATTTTTATAACTTTCACCCTGAAAATTGAAAAAAACACTTCATTTTGGGGGTTTAAATGAGGTTTCCAGCAAAAATTTGACAAAAAGAGTAAAAAAATACTTTAAAAAAAGCCAAACTAAAAATAATATATACGCAGTAGACGCTTTCCTAGCTCTCTATTACAATGCCTTTGGCCGCCGTACAGACGTATGGTGGCCATTTTTGTTATCACGCTTTACAACAAAAAAGCCTTGCCGGCGTGGCAAGGCTTGAATCTCAATTGAATGGATTTCTATCAGATCTCGTCGATCTTCACTGGGCGGTTCTCTGCAAGTGACTTCTTGCAGGCAAGGCCGATTCTGATGGACATGAGACCGTCCTTCAGTCCTACCGGAACCTCTGTTCCGTTGGTCACTGCATCGACGAAGAGTCTCATCTCCTTCTGGTAGGATGCCATGTATCTCTCAAGGAAGAAGTACAGAGGCTTCTCTGCCGTCACTCCAGCCTCTGTTGAGAGCACTGCTGTGGACTCCGTGTCGTTTCCGTTCTGGACTGCTCCGAGGGATCCGAAGACCTCGGCTCTCTGGTCGTAGCCGTAGGCTGCACGTCTTGAGTTGTCAATCAGGGCGAGGGCGCCGTTCGAGAGCTTGATGGAGACTGTTGCGCTGTCGACATCGCCTGCCTTGCCGATCTCAGGATCGATCAGACATGCACCGCGGGCGTAGACCTCCTCGATCTCGGCACCGGAGAGGTATCTGACCATGTCGATGTCGTGGATCATCATGTCAAGGAAGATGCCGCCGGAGACTGCAACGTACTGCGGTGCTGGTGGGTTCGGGTCACGAGAGCTTACACGCACGAACTGGACATCACCGATCTTTCCGTCCAGGGTTGCCTTTCTGAGGGCCTCGAAGTTGTGGTCGAATCTGCGGTTGAAACCGACCTGGAAGCAGAGCTTCTTAGGGGAGGCTGCAAGAGCCTTCTCGACGTCCTTGATCTTAGCTGGGCTGAGGTCGACCGGCTTCTCGCAGAAGACGTGCTTCTGTGCCTTGATGACCTCGATTGAGATTGGGGCGTGGGTGTCTGTCGATGAGCAGATGAGAACTGCATCTATGTCCTTGCAGTTGAGGATGTCGTGGTAGTCAGAGACGACCTTTGCGCCGATTCCCTCCATCCACTGCTTAACTTCCGGCTTGATGTATGGGTCTGCAACCATTGCAACCCTTGCTCCAGGGACTCCGGAGACGATGCTTCTTGCGTGGACCTGGCCGATTCTTCCAGCGCCGATAATACCGATATTGATCATGGTGTTCCTCCATACCAGACGCATTGAAGTTCTCGCCCCGTCTGGATAAATGCTTCTTTGATGAATTACGTAATCGTTTGCGTAATTCTAACGACATCATAATTCCAATGAGGCCGCAAGTCAATTTAATTGTCTTCTTTAACACGTGCAAAAATCTTTCTTCATATTGTCATGCATGGGTGCTATACTCACCATGATGAGGATAAACCATGTTATATAACAAAGCGGAGAGAAGGGTTCTACAGTACGTCACATTGCTTGAGAGGCGCATATGGTCCAGAGTGGATTCCGCCATTGAAGTCTTCACAGAACAGCGAAAAGCCTATTCGGAGGACGTCGTTTCCCCGAAGAGGCTGATTGAGAGCTATCCCTTCGGCTTCGGTGCAGAGGGGCAGGACACTGTGTTCAGCTTCGAGCTGGATGTTCCGGATGTGGACGACGTCTATCTGAACTTCCCTTTGGACACTGACTCGCTGGTCATGGTGGATGGACAGCCCGAATGCAACGTGAACCCCTTCCACCAGATCATGGACATCGGCAAGTGGAGAGGTCGCCACGCAAGATTCGCGATAACCTGCTGGGACGGCTACATCTTCCCGGGAAGCCATCCTCTGACGGATACGCACCTGCTGACCGTCACAGGGAAGAGGCCTCTGGACTATCCGATCATGCTCGGAAGACCTGAGATCCTTGTGAAGAACACAAACCAGTACGAGCTCTGGCACGACCTTGTCGTCATCACGGAGACCGTTCTGACCCTTGATGAGGGAAGCCTCCAGAGGCAGCAGACCATGGCAAGGCTTCACAAGGCCCTGATGGACATCAGCCTGGTGGAGCAGGATGTCGAGATCCAGGAGAAGCAGGCTGCAAAGGCTCTGGAGACCACGAAGGCCATTCTGGGTGCAAAGAACGGCACCATCGCCCCTGCGATCTACTCCGTGGGAATGGCCCACCTGGACCATGCCTGGCTCTGGCCGAAGAGGGAGACCCTGAGGAAGGCCGAGAGGACCATAAGCGGAATGCTCCATCTTATGGAGGAGTTTCCGGATTTCGTGTTCCTGAGCACCCAGCCGGTGCAGATGGACCATGTGTTCAGCAAATACCCTAAACTGAAGAAGAGGGCCGATGAGATGTTCGCACGTGGCCAGTTCGAGCCCAACGGCGTGGGTCTTGTGGAGGCTGACGGGGTTCTGTCCCTGGGAGAGGGCCTTATCAGGAACTTCCTCTACGGACGACAGGTAACGGACAGGCTATTCCCAGGTTACAGAGGCGACACCTACGTGCTTCCGGACTCCTTCGGCTACAACGGCAACCTTCCCCAGATAATGGTGGGCTGCGGGGTGAAGTACTTCATAACAAGCAAGCTCAGCTGGAACGACACCAACAGATTCCCTTATGACAAGTTCATCTGGCGCGGAATAGACGGCACTGAGATCAAGGCACACATGATCCCGGGAGGCTACAACGGCAGAAACCGCCCGAAGGAGGTTCTGGAAATGTGGGGCAATGTCCTTCACAAGGACGTACAGAGCTCATTGATGAGAACTGTCGGCGAGGGCGACGGTGGCGGTGGAACAAGGCGCGAGGACATGGAGTTCATGAAGAGGATGGCCGACTACCAGGGCTGCCCGAGATCAAGATGGACCACGGTGTCCAAGGCCATGGAGAACGTCTTCAAGGACTCGGAGGACCTTCCTGTATACGATGGGGAGATGTACTTCGAGCTCCACAGGGGAACCTATACAAGCCAGGCTCTGATGAAGCAGCTCTACAGAAGGACAATCGCGCTTCTGCACGATGCAGAGTACCTCTTGAGCGACGCCTGGGCAAGAAAGAGGATCGGGGACAAGC
>DMOO01000043.1 GCA_003456855.1 Sphaerochaeta sp. | reverse complement strand
CCGTGAGCTTCGTGCAGTCCTGGATATAGCAGGGGACGTCCATCAGCTTGGCGATAGTCTTCACAAGGAGCGTCTTCCCGCAGCCGGTCGGGCCGAGGAGAAGGAGGATATTACTCTTGGAAAGTTCCGTGTCGTCATCGGGGAGATCGGCGAAGACACGCTTATAGTGGTTATACACGGCTACAGAGAGGGTCTTCTTGGCCTCCTCCTGGCCGATGACGTACTTGTCCAGCTCGGCGACGATCTGTGCCGGCACCATCTCATCCAACGAGAGCGGCTTTGCCTTGACCTCGGTCGGAACCACTGCCTTTGTCTCTTCTTCCTTGATCACAATCTCGTCTGCCATGTCAGCCAATCTCCTCTGCTGTGAAGTTTGTGTCGGTGTAGATGCAGATCGAGCTTGCGATCTCCAGTGACTTGATTGCAATCTCCTTGGCGCTGAGGTCCTTGGCGCAATCCAGATATGCCCTTGCTGCGGACACGGCGTAGTTTCCACCGCTTCCGATGGCCACGGCATCGTACTCAGGCTCGAGAACATCGCCTGTTCCTGTGATCAGGAAGATCTTCTTCCCGTCAGTTGCCAGCATCATGGCCTCAAGCTTTCTCAGGGCCCTGTCCAGTCTCCACTCCTTTGCAAGCTCGACTGCAGACCTTGTCAGGTCTCCGTTGAAGGTTGCAAGTTTCTTCTCGAAGAGCTCGAAAAGCGTGAAGGCGTCAGCTGTGCCTCCGGCGAAGCCGATTACAATCTTATCCTGGTATATTCTGCGGACCTTGCGGGCATTGCCCTTCATCACGGTCTCACCGGCTGTGACCTGTCCGTCACCTGCCACGCAGACCTTTCCGTCCTTTCTTACTGCGACAATAGTCGTTCCTCTGAAACTCATTCGTCATTCCTCCCATGCGGATGGCTTTTTCTGTACACCTCCTCAAGTCTCTTGCTCGTCACATGGGTGTAGATCTGTGTGGTCCCTATGCTCTCATGGCCTAGAAGGACCTGCACCACCCTGATGTCGGAATCGTTGTCCAACAGATGCGTCGCGAACGAGTGTCTGAAGACGTGAGGTGTGAACTTCTTGGAGAGGCCAAGCCTCTCGCTGTACTTGTCAAAAATACTGTGAACTGTCGAAAGCGGCAACTGTTTGCCCTTAATGTTTATCAGAACCGTGCCGTCATCCTTGGTTTTCGTCCTTTCAAGAACCTCCGCACGCTGTGGAAGATAGACATCGAGCATCTCCACCGCACGCGTGGTCAGGAAGACGTAGCGCTGCTTGTTGCCCTTGCCTATGACGCTGATCCTGCGGTTCCTGATGTCCATATCCTGGATCTTCATCCCAAGGATCTCGCTCAGTCGGCAGCCGGTGGAATAGAAGAGATTGAACATCGTAACCTCCATCAGAGAGGTGTAGTCGTCAGTCGGACAGGAGAGGATCATCTCGATCTCCTCCTCAGTCAGCACAGTGGGTATCTTCCTTGTGTTCTTTGCGCTGGATACGCGCTTGAAGGGGTCGATGGTTATGTAGCCGTTCTCCAGAAGGCTGTGGAAGAAGGTCCTGTTGGCGCTGAGGATCCTGTTGATCGTGGCATGGCTCAGCTCCTCGTCATAGAGGTCCGAGGTGAAGGCCCTGGCATCCTCGTAGACCATCTCGGTCACCGAGAGGTCATGAGAGACCAGAAAGTCATCAAGGCGCCTAAGGTCATGGGCATAGGAGACGACAGTCTTCTCCGAATAGCCCTGGACGTCCTTCAGATAAGTGAGGAATTCATCAATGTAAACCCGATTCTGGACCTGCTTGTCCACCATATCCGCCATGGATACAAGTATATCAGGAAATCATTTCTCTGACCATGTACATTCGGTCTCCAAAGCGTCTCAGATCCCCGCTTCCAAGCTCGTTTCCCGACATCCTGTCATCACACTCCACAACGCTGAAACGAAGCTTCATGAATGGGATGTCGCTCAAGGAGGTAATTATCTTCGCCCCATCCTGGAACAGGGCCGTGGTCCCCACCTGCACAAAGCGGTCCCCTATACCCTCGCTTCCCACAAACAGCTCCTTGCCCATCTGGGTGGCATAGTCGCAGGTGTTCAGCGTCCCGCTCCTTCCTGGGGCCTGCACTGCAACAACAAAGTCACCGTAGGCGGCGATTATTATGTTGCGTGAAAGGAAATTGGACTTGTAAGCTATCTCCGAGGGCGCAAAGCGGCTCAGGACGCAGCCTCCGGAATCGATTATCAGGCTTCTCATGTGCAGGGTCAGATTCGGATACTCCACATCATGGCCGCAGGCAAGAACCCCGATGCAGGGCCCACCACCGGCAAGGCAGCCGTTCATCACACTCTGATCGATGCCCTCGGCAAAGCCAGAAGCAACAGATACCGAGTTCCGTGCAGCCTCAAGGCCGAACCTGAAGGCCTGCTGCAGACCTGAATAGGTTGCATGCCTGGTTCCCACAGCACCCATGCACATCTTATCCATAGGTACCTCACCCTGGCAGAAGAGCATATAAGGCAGATGCCTTCTCACAGGAGAGAAGGCCGGGAATCCCGGATCCCCATGCCAGAGGACATGGTTCTCCCTGCTCCTGGACAGCCAGTGGATGACGTCCCGGGTCTCTCTTGTGTAGAGCCTGAAACGCGGATCCTCCTTGGCAATCTCTCCAAGGGTCTTCCCCATGCGGACGAATCTGTCACGCTGGGCCAGTGAAAGGTAATCGTTGAATCCGATCGCCAATCTTCTCTCAATCTCAACGCAGTCGTAATCCATTGTTTTTCCCCTTTTGCAGACCCTTACAGGGAAAAAGGCGAAAAGATTAAGATTTTTTTGAGGAATACTGATTAATATAGCTTTTATTTACTTATAAATAAATGAAATAAAAATTTTTACTTTTTTTCGCTGGGGTGTGCTTTCTCGAAGGCCTTGAACAGGTCATCGGTGTTCACATGTTCGTATATCTCAGTGGTCCTGATGTCGCTGTGGCCCAGAAGCTCCTGCACGGATCTCAGGTCCGCACCGTTCTGGAGCATGTGGGTTGCAAAGCTGTGCCTGAGCGTATGGACCTTGATGTTCACACCTGCAAGCTCGCAGTAGTGCTTCAGCCTGTGCCAGATCTCCTCACGGGTTATGACCTTCTTCTCCTGGCTGACAAAGAGGTATGGGCACTTTTCCTTGCCCAGCATACGTGGTCGGACGCTAGATATATATGTAGATAGATAGGCTGCAGCCACATCACCTACAGGGATCATCCTCTCCTTGCTGCCCTTTCCCAGGACCACAATGCGCTTCTCGGTGCTGTAATAGCGGTTAAGACGCAGGTTTGCGCACTCGCTGACTCTCAGGCCGCAGGAGTAGATGAGCTCGAAGATCGTCCTGTCTCTGTAGCCTATATCTGTGGAGACTTCGATGACACCAAGAATCTTCTGCACCGCATCGTAGTCAATCGTCTCAGGAAGCCTCTTGGGCTCCTTGTTCTTTGGAAGCAGCTCCGTTGGGTCGTCCTCCCTGATTCTCTCGTTCTGGAGGTAGGAGAAGAAGGACCTGAGGACGGTTATCACTCGGCTCAGTGTGGTGGTTGCGAGCTTCTTGCCCGAATTTGCCCTCCAGACAAGGTAATCCTTCAATTCCGGAGTCGTTATCGTGGCGTAATCGAGATCATTCTCCTGCAGATAAGAAATGAAGCATGCAGCCTCACGTCCATAGACTTCCCTAGTGGCGTTGGATGCATGCTTCTCTATGAGCAGACTTTGTGTGAACTCCTCTACAATGGAGTTTCCAAGCTCTTCACTCACCTATTGTCCTCGTCGTTCCTCTGGTATCTGAGAATCGAAGGGATGGAATAATCTGTCGGGTTGGCGTTAGGTGCCTGACGGCGTCCCAGCTGGCTCTGGAGATCCTGCCATCTGTTGATAGATATGACCTCATCCGGCTTCTTCTGAGGCTCCTTAGGGGCCTGCTGTGCCGCTGCAGAGGCTGCTGCCTGCTGCTGTGGCTTCTCCTGGTTGTTGATGAACTGGTCGAACCTTGGCTGCTTCTTCTCGTACTGAGGCATGTCAACGTTGACGCTGTCACGCTCGAAGCCTGTTGCAACGACTGTGACCTTGACCTTGTCTCCAAGATCTGCGTTGTAGGCCTGACCGGCGATGATCAGTGCATCCTGGTCGCAGTTCTCTGTGATCATCTCGACGACATCCTGGTACTCCTGGAGTGTCAGGCCGTCGCTTGCAGTGAGGTTGACCAGAACGCTCTTGGCTCCGTCGATCTTCGCATTCTCAAGCAGCGGGTTGTTGATTGCCTGTCTTGCAGCATCAACGGCGCGGTTTGCACCCTCACCAAGACCGATGCCCATGATGGCGTCGCCCTTGCCCTTCATGACTGTACGGACATCAGCGAAGTCGATGTTGATCTCACCTGGCTCGGTGATCAGCTCTGAAATGCCCTGGACGCCCTGTCTGAGGACATCATCGGCCATCAGGAAGGCCGCCCTGATAGGTGTGTTGTTCTCGGCGACCTTGAGCAGGTACTGGTTAGGAATCAGGATAAGCGTGTCGACGTTCTTTCTCAGGCGCTCGATACCCTCGTTTGCGAACTGGAGCTTCTTGCGGCCCTCGAATGCGAACGGAGTCGTGACGACTGCAACTGTCAGGATGTTCATGCCCTTGGCAATCTCTGCGACCACCGGAGCAGCACCTGTACCGGTTCCACCACCCATACCAGCGGTGATGAAGACCATGTCTGTTCCCTCGAGGATCTCACGGATCTCATCCTTGCTCTCCTCTGCAGCCTTCTGACCCATCTCAGGGATTCCGCCTGCACCGAGACCACCGGTGAGCTCCTTACCGATAGGGATCCTGACCTGGGCGTTTGAACGCTGCAGGGCCTGGACGTCTGTGTTGAGAGCAACGAAGGTGACCTTCTTCAGGCCGCTCTCAATCATTCTGTTTATGGCATTACCGCCACCACCGCCGACACCGATTACCTTGATGTCAGTAGGTGGAGTCTGTTCGTCGTGAAGCAAATCCTCAATAATACCGAAATCCATATCTATCCTCTTTCTAAATCAAATCCAATAACAAAATAAATCTTCAGACTATCGTCTTGAAGAATCCAGTGATCTTACCAAGAATCCCCTTCGGCTTGTTTGCTAGCTTATCCTTCTTACCTCTGTTTCCGGAGCTTGAGTTGGCCTTCTTGGCCTCGGTCTTCAGCAATCCGAGCACCGTTGTGTACTTCGGGTTGATGTAGGACCTGTCAAGTCCTGGAAGAGCCTCCGGGAATCCGATTCTGGCCTGCATCCTGAAGATCTCAGACGCAAGGTCCGTGACTCCTGAAAGCAATGCTCCACCACCGACAAGCACGACACCGCCGCCGTAGGTGCTTGGAGGGAGCTTGGAATCGAGGTCCTTCTTCAGCAGAGAGAAGATCTCCGCCATTCTAGGCTCGATTATCTTGCAGAGCTCGCTCTTCGGCATCTGGATGGCAGGAAGACCACCGACCTGTGGGATGATGATCTTCTCGTCGGCCTGCACGTTCGGGATGTAGCAGCTTCCGCTCTCCACCTTCACCTGCTCAGCCACCATCTTCGGCTTGTTGAGCATATAGGCGATGTCACTTGTGACACTGCTTGAACCAAGATCGACACCACCGACGTAGTATGGTGAGCCGTTCTGGTAGACAATCATGTTTGCTGTTGCACCACCCAGGTTGATCAGGATAGTGCCCATCTCCTTCTCATCTGTGCTGAGAACGACCTCAGCATCGGCAAGGGATGAGAGAACCAGTCTGGATGAGTTGATTCCCGCCCTCTGGAGGGTCTTTCTTGTGTTGGAGCAGTTGCTGGCCGATCCAGTGACGATCAGAACCTTGCTCTCAAGTCTATGGCCTGTCATGTCGACAGGGTCCTTGATGCCGCTCTTTCCGTCAACGGAGAAGTCCTGCACCAGAGTGTGCAGAATCTCACGGTCAACAGGGAGCTCGAAAGCCCTTGCAACCTCAAGGGACTGATAGATGTCGTTTGGAAGTATCTCAAGGTCCTTGGTGTTGATGCCGACAACGCCCTGTGACTGGGTTCCGCCGACAGATCCTCCACCAATACCGGTGATGACGCTCTGTACCTCGACTCCAGCCTGAAGCTCAGCTTCCTGGATAACGGATGAAATGGTTTTCAGCGTCTGCTCAACATTGACGATGACACCTGATCTGACGCCCTCGCTAGGACGCTCACAGATGCTATCCACCATGAGCTGGCCATCCTTTGACAGTGACCCGACAACAGCCCTCACCCACGAGGAGCCAATGTCAAGACCCATCATGATTCTCTCAGAAGCCATGCCCCACCTCCTAAGTCCTTTTGACCAAGGTATTAGCGTAGAGGTCGTATACAACTACGGCACCACCTGCGGAAAACTGGCCACTGACCATCTCAAGAGCTTCGTCCAAACGAGTGGAACTGACAAGCTCTCTGACATAGAGGACTGAGTTCAATGATGACAACTCTATAGCAAGCCTTCCGAAGTCGCTACCGTTATTATTATCGTATTTTATACTTGTTATCAAGTTGTTGATGCTCAAATGTTCAGCCAGGTTGACCATGTCACGGAAGCCGTTGTCGGCTCCCCACTTCATCATCATCTGGGCATAGGCAGGGTTCAGCTCCACGATTGAAAGCTTGTCGAAGCTCTCCCATGTCTCAGCCGACACCTCGTCCATGATGTCCTCATGGATGAAATAATAGTTGATTACATCGTTGTTGTCGATGCTGTAGGCCCTCAGGGAGATGTCGTTGTAGTCAATCTGGATTATGATTCTGTTCGGATAGTATCTCTTTGCCTTCACAGTCTTTACACCATCGAACGCAGAGAGCGTCTTCTCCAGTGAGTTGAGGTTCACATCAAAGATGTTCCTGCCCTTCAGTGGCTTGATTATCCTCTGCATGTCTATCGAGACGTTCGTCACCGGTCCAGATACTGAAACATCGACCTCCTCAATGTTGAAGAAGTCGATATATCTCAGGGCCACGTAGGCTCCTGCAAGGATCAGTGCTATCACAAGTACAAGCAGGATTCTCTCAAGGGTTTTCAAAGTTGTATTTCTCCGGGAACATCAGCTCATCCTGGATAGATTCTATCACTCTATCCTCTTCTTCGCCATCCACCTTCACCCTTGTGATCTTGTAAATTACACCACTTGCGAAGAGAATCGGGATGATTCCTATGCCGTATGAGAAGAACGGAAGAGGAAGGCCTTCCATAGGAAGATACCCCAGAACCCAGACGATGTTGAGTATGAACTGCCAGACGACCATCGAGGTCAGTCCTATTGCTATGTTCGAGTAGAACTTGTCCTTGCGTCTGATTGTGCGGGCTGCCTTATAGCCTACAAAGGCATAGAAGGCGATGAACAGGATGATCATCACAATGCCCCAGAAGCCCAGCTCCTCGCAGATGCAGGCAAGGATGTTGCGACCTGAGAGGTCAGAGATGGCTGTCCTCTTGTAGACACCACCTCCAAGGCCCTTTCCGAACCAGGAACCGCTTGCAATTGCAGACCTTGCAGCCATGATGTCAGAGCTTCTTGGATTCGTGCCGATACCAGGCAGCAGGAACTTGGCCACGGCGATGATCCTCTCGGACTTGGAAAAGATTATGCAGGCCACAGGGACCGCAACGTACAGGACAAGCAGAATGACTCCGAAGAGCCCCACTCCACCGGCAGCGAACATGGTTGCCGCCATGACAAGGTACATCAATGCGAACGAGATGTTCCTCTTGAACAGAAGCAGGGCCAGAACCAGGATGCAAGCGATCACAGGAACGATGAGCTGGCTGAATCTGTCAATGTTGTTGTCTCTGCCCGCAAAGTACAGGCCCATATACATAATTCCTGACAGGAACAGGAAATCTACAGTGTCTGAAGTCATGAGTATGTTCTTCTTGAAGATCACGTCAACCAGAAGAAGTATGACGGATGAGAAGAACATTATCGGACCGACAAGCTTTATTGCCTTCTCCGGAAGGACATTGACGCTGACCATCAGGGCGATGCCGATGGCAACATATATAGCCTGTCTCACCAGATAGTAGTAATGAGGATGGCCTGCATTGACGGCAGCCTCGTAGCTGGCCGAATAAACGCAGACAAGACCCATGAAGGTCAAGAGAATCACAACGCAGAGAAATATGAATGAGTTCCTGACGCCGTTGATCTGCTGCGTCTTGCTCGGTTTCGATAACCTGAGCCTCCGGTCCTCAGACTGGACCTCACCCATGAAGGTCCAGTCATCATAACTAGCACGTGCCATGGTGGGCCCTCCTACTTGTTGCTGGCCATCATCGATGAAGTCTCAGAAGCGATCTGTGTGAACACAAGATTCTGTTCAGTTGACTGCTCTATAAGGTATTCAGGGGTTGTCTGCACCGCAATCGATGCAGCGAGGACCATCTTCTGCTCCTCCTTGTCCCTGAGAAGCTGCTCACTCTGAGCAAGCTGCCACTGAAGCTGGGAGTTTCTGGCTGACTGCCAAACTGGGATCAGCAGACAAAGATTTATCAGAATGATTGTGAATAGTACTAATGGTCTTTCAGCTCTAACGTGTTTCATATCTTCCTCTTGGTCATTACCTTTCAGTTATTGGCAAGGTCCCTGTACTTGTTCCTCTTCTGGGCAGGGTCCCTTTCCTTCTCCAGCTTCTCCACAACCCTGAGCTTTGCACTCCTTGATGGTGGATTGGCCTCACACTCCTCCTCGGTGGGCTCCAGCGGCTTCTTCGTCAGGATCTCGAGAATGTTCTCGTGATCCTTGAAGAACCATTTCACCGGTCTGTCCTCCAAGGAATGGAAGGTTATCACCGCCAGCCTTCCCCCTGGCTTCAAAGCCTTGACTGCACCCTCCAGAGCAGGGACGATGCGGTCAAGCTCGCCGTTTATCTCTATCCTGAGAGCCTGGAATGTCTTGGTCGCAGGATGGATCCTTCTATGTCTGTACTCGTTCGGAACCGCATTCCAGACGATGTCAGCAAGCTCGTTTGTATACTCGATCCGCTTCGTCTGCCTTGCCTTGCAGATGGCAGCGGCGATTCTCCTTGAGTAGCGCTCCTCACCGTAGTTGTAGATGAGGTTCGCAAGGCTCGTCTCGTCGTAGTCGTTGACCACGTCGCTGGCGTCCTTCTCCCCGTTGACGTCCAGCCTCATGTCCAGTTTCTCCTGACGCTTGAAGCTGAATCCACGGCCGGATTCCTCGTAGTGGAAGACGCTTATCCCAAGATCGAACAGGATGTAGTCGACCTGCGGGCCGTCATAGGTGCTCCAGAACTGGTCGAACCAGATGTTCCTAGCCTCGAAGCGGTCCCCGTAAGGTGCCAGCCTGAACTTGGCCTTCTCCATGATCCTGCAGTCACGGTCAAGACCGATGACCTTCAGATTCGGATATCTCTGAAGAAAAAGGTTCGAATGGCCTCCCTCCCCAAGAGTGCAGTCAACCATCAAAGCATCCTTCTCGCCCGGATTCAGGTAGGCAAGAGCCTCGTTCTGCATCACGGAGTAATGGACGTACTGCATGGTCATCTACCTCTTTGGGTAAGGGCGTTGCCCGCGGCCTTCAGGTTGCCCTGCTCGCGGATCAGCATGTCGTCATAGGCCTTTGCGCTCATGATCTCAACATGGGTTCTGGAACCCAGGATGACGCATTCACTCTTTGGCTCGAGCCCTGCAAAGTCCCTGAGGACCTGTGGGATGCTCAATCTTCCTGTCTTGTCCAACTCGACATCTCTTGCAGGAGAGATTATCAACCTGTTGATCAACGTGGCATTGGAGTCCAACAGCGACATCGAATCTCCATTCACCTGATTGTCGAAGTTGTCAAAATCCTCAGCAGTGAAGAGCCAAAGCGCATTGTCCAGTGACTTTGTGAGAACCAGTTCCACAGACGTGCCGAGCTGCTCCCTGAGTCTAGGAGGAATCATGAGTCTGCCCTTTTCATCTATGGTGTTTCTGAATTCACCGCGCATTTTTTACCACTTCTACCCTTGTTTTTGGCCAGTTTTTGGGAAAACTTACCACTTGTTACTTCAAAAACTATCGCACTTGGCCCTGAACCGCAAGGTAAAAGTTATATAAAAATAAGGTAATTTTAGGGTAATTTTGCTATTTCACTTAACAGTTTTCATACTTTTAAGTAAACACTTAACACCTAGAGCAGAAGTCACTATTTAGGGTCACTTTTCAAATTACTAAAGAGAAAACGCCACTATTTTGTGAAATTTACCACCGAAGGCCCTTATTCAGAGAATCGCACTGCTCTCTCTTGGAATCAGATAAGGGTTGGAATAGTAAGTAATTGGATTATGGTCATCGGACTCTATTATCTCAAGGATCCTCTCAAGTGCGAACTTGCCCAGATCCTCAAGGTCCAGGTTGACTGTTGTGACAGGTATGTTGCAGTACTTGGCGATGTCTCTGTCATCGACACCGACAATCTTGATGTCCTTTGGAATCGAGTAGCCCAGCTCTGAGAATCTTCTTATAGCACCAATGGCGATATAGTCGTTTGCGCACATGACTCCATCACACGGAATATGCTCATCCACCAACCTCTGGGCCATCTCGCAGCCGCTCTCGAAGGTGAAGTCACCATGCCAAATGGAATCCTCGGTCAGTTCAATGCCAAGTGAATAAAGCCTCTCTCTGAAGCCCTCCAATCTGTCCATGACTGAGATTCTGTCAATTGGACCGCCGAAGAAGAAAGGCTTTCTTACTCCGTTGTCATAGAGATGCTGGGCAACAAGGGCTCCGGCAAGCCTGTTGTCAGGCAGGATGCAGTCAAATTGAGAATTGTTTGAGTTCATAAGGACAATCGGGAAAGCCTTGTCCTCATTAGTCCAGTCAGAGTTCACTGAAAGATGGTTTATTGTGATCAGACCATCAATTCCATATTGTCTGAAATACTTCTTTATCGTTGCCTTGTCGGTTCCCAGCTCAACGGCTGAGCCGAAAACCAGTGAATAGCCAGTGCCCTTTATGGCCTGCTCTATTCCCCTGAGCATGTAGTTTGTGAAATCCTCGGTAAGGTCTGCCACATAGCAGCCGATCAGATTGGAGCGTCCATTCTTCAGATGGCTGGCGCTGTATGAAGGCACATAACCCAGTTCGTCTATGGCCTTCATAATGCGATCACGTGTCTCTGGGCTCACAGGCCTCTTGCCGTTCAAGGCATGGGTCACGGTTGTGATGCTTACGTCAGCCGCTCTAGCGACATCCTTGATGGACACCTTTCTCCTAGTCACCTATACTCACCGCCAAATGGAATCTCCACCCCATCAGCCTTCTCCGCAGGAATTACGACCTCCTCAGAGAAACCATCAGGGAACGTGACATGGAACTGCCTGCCGACCAGACTTGAGGCATCGCCCAGGTGCCTGCAAGAGATCGAGACCTTTCCCGCCTTCCCGGAGGAATCATAGCTCACCTCGATGTGCCAGATGTTGTGCGAATGCTCACCTTCCACCGAGAAACCATCATCCTCATAGTAATCATAGCAGACATTTCCGCAGGATGGGACAATAAACAACTGAAGTTTACTAAAATAGCCTGTTCTGAGTTTGTCCACCACCAAGGACCGTGGGACTACGCTTCCGGCCTTGTAGAAGTACCAGGTCTTGCCAAGTGGAGTTTCAAATGTTTCTGTGGTTCCACCTTTGTATATCTTTCCGTCCATAGGGCAATACCAGTTGTCCCCTTCCGGGAATACAACACTCTTGCTCCCCTGTCCTTGATTCACAACAGGTGCCTTCATGACGCTGTCACCGAACATGGACTGCTCGATATCGGCACAAAGACGAGCATCAGATGGGTACTCAAGGCACAGAAGCCTCTCCATAGGAATTCCATTAAGGGCCTGACGTGCAGTGTTGTAGATGTAAGGAATGTGCCTGTAATGGTCAAAGAGAGCTTCCTTGATGAGCGGATAGGCATCCTTGAACTTCCAAGGCTCCGTAGGCCTGTCGTCCTCTCTCCAGGAATGGATGACGAATCTGGCCTGGAAGATGGCGCTCTGGCAGCAGCGGACCAGAAGCTCAGCGCTGGGCTCAGGACCGAAGAATCCACCAAGGTCATGGCCAACGAAAGGCACTCCGCTGAGGCCCATTGAGGCCCCCTGGTACTGGTTGTACTTCAGGGTCTTGAAATCACTGACATTGTCCCCTGTCCAGGTTCTTGCATATCTCTGCATTCCTGCATATCCGCTTCTGGAGTATATCCAAGGACGGACATTCGGGTTCTTCTCAAGACATGCCTCGTATGAAACCTGGGCCATTCTGACAGGATAGAGGGTCCTGACCTTGTAGGCATCCAGCTCACCATCAGCAAGCTCGCATTCGTTGTTGTCGTTCCAGACTCCCTCAACGCCGAAGTCCAGATAGGCCTCGTTGAGCTTGCCCTTCCACCATTTGACGGCATCAGGATTGTTGAAGTCTATGAAGGAGGCGTCTCCACCCCAGAAGTACTCGACAATCGGATTGCCATCGTTGTCCTTAAGGAGATAACCCTTATCCACAAGTTCTGAATACCACGGATGGGTCTTGAGGATTCCAGGTTTGATATTGAAGGTAAGATGGTAGCCCCTCTCCCTAAGATCCTCCAGAAATGCCTTCGGATCCGGGAACTTGCGTCTGTTCCAGAAGAAGGAATAGCGCTTTCCGTCATCAGCCTTCAAATAGCCTGAAGATACATACAGACCCTCGCAAGGAAGATCTCTTTCCTCGACATCCTTGAAGAACCTCTCGATTCTCTGCTGGGCATCCCAAGCCTCTGCATAGTTCATCGAGGAACCGAAATAGCCAAAGGAATAAAGTGGTGGGAAAGCAGGCTTTCCTGAGAGTCTGCAGTATCCGGAAAGGACCTGTCTGTAGTCATCACCCATGATCAGGGCGTAGCTGAAAGGACCGTCCACGATCTCGGCGGAGAAGTAGAAGCGGCTTTCGCTGCAGATGTCAAAACATCTGATGCATGGATCAGGGAAATACAAACCAATTGAGGTGCCCTTTGATCTGTTCACCTTGAGAAGGAAAGGGATTGATTTGTAAAGAGGATCCGAGTTCTCGGCATCGTAGCCAAGTGCATCCTTGTTGTACATCCTTACCCTTCTGCCAGTGCGGTCAGGACTTCCACCCTTGTCTCCAAGACCATAGAAGCTGTCATCCATCTCACGGGCGAATACTAATCTGCCTATCTTCTCAGAGGGATTGCCAAGCATGGAGAACTGGGTCTGTGGAATCA
>DMOO01000078.1 GCA_003456855.1 Sphaerochaeta sp. | reverse complement strand
CTGGGTTTCGGCTCTCCATGCCATCTGCACAGGAGCCCAGGTGGCCTTCATGGCACCGACAGAGCTTCTTGCACGCCAGCATGCACAGGTTGCGGACTCTCTTTTCAGGGAATCCGGGGTTCGTGTGGCCTTCCTGAACGGCGAGGTCCACGGAAAACCAAGGCAGGCGCTTCTTGAGCAGCTCAAAGCCGGAAACATAGACCTGTTGATAGGGACACATGCACTTTTTTCAAAGGATGTCGAGTACAGGAACCTTCGTTACGTCATAATCGACGAGCAGCATCGCTTTGGAGTAGAGCAGAGACAGGCTCTTCTGGAGAAGGGCCTTGAACCAGATGTCCTTCTGATGACTGCAACCCCTATCCCAAGAACCCTTGCACTGACTGTTTTCGGGAACCTCAATGTCTCGACCATTAAGACGATGCCGAAGGGCAGACTGCCTATAATCACCCACCTTGTGGATGACAGCAAGCGTGACCGCATGTACGATGCCGTTGGCGTTGAGATGCAGAGAGGCCATCAGGCCTACTTCGTCTATCCCAGAATCGATGACGAGGGGAATTCGGATCTTCGCGATGTGCAGACAATGTACGAGTTCCTGTCCACAAAGAAATATCCGCAGTTCCATGGCGCTCTGATACACAGCAGACTTCCGGAAGAGGACAAGATCTCCATTCTGAACGATTTTGCCGCAGGAAAGCTGGACTATCTTGTCTCGACATCGGTCGTTGAGGTCGGAATCGACGTGCCTAACGCAACCTGCATGGTCGTCGAGCACAGCGAGAACTTCGGATTGTCGGCTCTCCATCAGCTACGCGGCCGTGTCGGAAGAAGCAGCCTGCAGAGCTGGTGTTTCCTTGCCTATGAGAAGACCATAACAGAGGACGGAAAGAAGAGACTCTCCGTTCTGAGACGCACAAACGACGGTTTCGAGATCGCAGAGGAGGACCTCAAGATCAGAGGGCCAGGAGAGCTTTCCGGAATCAGACAGAGCGGCTTCCTCCACCTTAAGTTCGCAGACCTTGAGAAGGACGTCCCTATGATGGCTGCAGCACGTGACGAGGTCGATGCCATCCTTTCCTCGGACCCGGGACTTCTCAGCATGGACAACGCCGTGATCAGGCAGGTGCTTTCTCTTTAATCTTTAAACAAAGAGCCTCTTTTGACTAGTAACTACAAGTTTAGTATCTTGCATTTCTGGAGGTTCCAAATTGGACCTCCAGTTTTTTTCTGTGGTTTTTCTCTTTTTCCTTGGCTTCCGGATTCCCTGATGGCAGAATGAAATCAAGGAGGCCGTCCATGATGTCCTATGAGAACAATTTCCAGATGTACTTCGTCGAACTCGGATTGGAGGAGGGAGAACGTCGCGGCCGACTGAAGGCCATGCGCGACATAGCCTACACGATGTCCGACCTGGGCTATACCGTGGGCACAATAATGAAGTGCCTGAAAGTGACCGAGACCCAGTTCCGCTACCTTGTAAACTGCACGGACTGGGACGTGGAATCAGTGACCACAACCGCCTGCAGGATCAACAGGCCGGTGTATAAGGGAGATGGTTGAAATGTAAATGTTGTTTTCTGCGACGGATAGGTATATACTTATCTATGCGGAGAACAATATGGTCAGCGAAGCAAAGAAGAAAGCTCAACTCAGATACGACAGAAAGAATACAAAGCAGATCATTCTCAAACTGAATACCAAGAGTGATGCTGACATAATAGGGAAACTCGAAGAAGTTGGAAACAAGCAGGGCTACCTGAAGGATCTTGTCCGGTGTAACCTGAGAAATGATACAGGTGTCTTGTCTTTGGATTCAATCAGACTTCTTGTGTTGCCCGTCGCCAAAAGAAATTCATTGTCAAGCATTCACCTTTTCGGTTCATATGCAAGAAATGAAGCGCGACCGGAAAGCGATGTCGATCTTCTGATAGATGGTGGGAATTACAAAGGACTGCTTGAATATATGGACTTGAAAGAGCAATTCGAGACCGCTTTGGGGAAGAAGGTGGATCTGGTCTCAAAGGTGTCCATTGATGAGAATAATACCGAATCTGGGCTTCTGTTCAAACAGAATGTAAGCAGGGAAGAGGAGCTGATTTATGAAAGAGAGTAGAGATTATGGCATTCTTTTGAGAATGATTGAGCACTGCAAAAGAATAGTGGAGCTCAGAGAAAGGTTTGGAGACAACCTTGAATCTTTTTCTTCAGATTTGGCATATGAAGAAGCAGTGAATATGAATATCTTCCAGTTGGGAGAGCTCTCCAACCAACTATCCGAAGATTTCAAGAACTCTGTTCCAGATATTCCGTGGCATAGAATCTATGGAATAAGGAATATCATCGCACATGCTTATGTTGTCGTTGACAAGAAGACAATTTGGGAAACGGCGAACAAGGATATCCCTGAATTGTGCGACAAATTAAAGGCTCTGCTTGAAAGCTGACAGATTATTATTTGAAAAGTAATTGAAGGAGGCATACACCAACAAGTATGAGAGGAACATGAAACGGTGGTGATATTGGGTTTATGTAACCTGATACCAAGGATAACACACATCGGGACGTGGAATCAGTGACCACAACCGCCTGCAGGATCAACAGGCCGGTGTATAAGGGAGATGGTTGAAATGAAACTTATTGAACCAACAATTGAATACGACAGACAGATACAGGCATACAGGCAGGAGTTCCTTGAGGAAGGAGGCTCCATGGACGGTTGTGGATCACTGCGAAGAATGGATAGGTCCCAGGACTGGTTGGATCAGATCGAAGCCTTCAGAAGCGAGGAGACTGTTCCTGAGGGACGGGTGCCCAGCACCCAGTACATCTATGTCCGAGAAGAGGACAACAAGATTGTGGGCATGATCCAGATCAGGCACCGCTTCAACGAGTATCTGGAGAAGTTCTCAGGCCACATCGGTTATTCCGTGGCTCCAAGTGAACGCCTCAAGGGCTACGCAACACAGATGCTTGGTCTTGTGTTGCCGAAGTGCAGGGAACTGGGACTGGACAAGATTCTTGTCTCCTGTATAAAGGGCAATGCCGGCAGCAAGGGTGCAATCCTGAACAATGGTGGCGTCTATGAATCCACTGTATATGAACCGGAAGAGGGGATATACTTAGAGCGATATTGGATCACTCTGAATTAATAAGCTATGGCTTTTAAAATCAATTAAGGGAGAGAAAGCATGGAAGAAAGAAACAACGAAAGAAGTCAGACAATAGTCAAGAAGACGGTCAAGACAGGCATCTCCTTCGGAAGCGCCTTGGCAATGGTGATAAGCTACACAGCCTGGCATTCCATCGGATGGGCAATCGTCCATGGAATCTTCAGCTGGTTCTATGTGCTCTATTATATTATCCGCTACTGATTCTCAGTTTCCGAGTGGCGCTTCGCTGGTGTTCCTGTAGAACTTCAGCATGTTGCGACCGTATTTCCTCGTGTCTATCAACTTGAGGTCGCCGATCTGTTCAGGCCACTGGTCCTCCTCTGGGGCCGGGAAGTGGATTATGAATAGACCGTCAGGCTTCACGCATTTGCGCCTGTCCGTCAACTCTGCAAGCTGGATCTTGTTTCCCATCGGGAAAGGAGGGTCTGCGTAGACGATATCATATTGCATCTGGGCAGTTGGTATGAATTTCAGGACATTGGAATTGAAGATCTTGATGTCGCATTCGGCAAGGGCCCAGGAGATGTTCTTCTCCATGGTCGGGCGCTTCAGCTTGTCCATCTCGACCAGATGTACCAGAGTTGCACCTCTGGATGCTGCTTCAAGGCCTACGCAGCCGCTGCCTGAGAACAGGTCGCAGAAGGAGGCTCCGTCAAGAGGTCCAAGGATCGAGAACAGGGATTCGCGCATTCTGTCCATGGCTGGGCGTATCTCGAGCTCCCCCTTGGGGATGATGACACGTCTGCCACAGTACTTGCCGCCGGTGATTCGCATAGTAAGCATGGTCAGCCTGCCAGGTAGTTGATGTTGATGTCGTTGAGCACAACGTCCAGAAGCCTTACTGCACGCTCTATCTGAAGCTGGTCCACATTCTGGCGCACAGATAGCTTGAGGTCGGAGGCAAGGCGCCTTGTGATCTTGGAGATCTTGTCCGATGTAAGCGGGAAGGTGATTGTGGACAGCAGGTTGTCGAAGTCCTGCGACATGTAGAAGCAGGCGTTCGGAAGGGTTATGCAGAGACTTGGTGTCATGATGTTGCCCTGGCTGATGCTGTACTGCAGACCCATGATCACGGACTCGGAAGGGTTGAGCATAGGGGAGTCCAGGACCTTGAAGACGAACTGGTTCTGGGAAGTCGTCATGTCGGTCGGGATTCTGATCTTTGTCAGCAGGGCGCTGTCGGCGAACAGGAAGTTTCCTCTTCTGTCATAGAGCTTGGAGATGGGCATCCATCTTGCTGTTGCGGACTTGGAGACCATCCTCACTTCAGCCTGCACATTCAGCGTGGCAAGGACACAGCTTAGGGTGAACCTCATGTCCGAGGTGCACAGAGAGCCTCCTATGGTTGCCTGGTTCCTGATGACGGAGCTTCCTATCGAGTTGATTGCCTTGTAGAGCTCCTTCGAGAAGATGAAGCTTCCCATTGTCAGAAGCTGCTGGATCGTTACCATGGCACCCGCTTCCAGATAACGGTCTGCGTGGTAGATCCTGGAAAGGTCCTGGATGCCTGCAAGCGAGATTATGTCCCTCTGGTTCGTGTTCGGATAGAAGTTCGGGCGGCTCATGATATAGGTTCCGCCAGCCCAGAAGTGGGCGTCGGGGTTCTTGAGCTTGTTGGAAATTGCTTCGCTTATCGTCTTCGGAGTGAAGACTGTCGGGGATCTAAGACCTTCTGGCACGGCGTCTGCTCCTGTATTTGTATGCAAGGTTGATTATCTTCTCAAGGTCTGAGACCTCGATGCACTGGCAGCTGCTCATTGCCATCTCCCTGGCAATCATCTCTGTGTCCATTGAACCGGAGCCGACTCTGTTTCTGGCCGCCTGCTCATTGGTTCCTGATTGGGCCTGGATGTTGAAGCCGCTGATTCTGCTCTGGTTCTCCTTGTCCATCTTGTTGAGGATGGATTCGATGATGACCGTCTTTGACGGATAGCACTGTGGGCAAGGCTGGTTCCCTACATCCACGTAGGCACGCTCGATGTCGTGGCAGAACCTTGTCTTCTGGAAACCCTCGAAGGTCAGGATGCTGGCACCGTTCAGCTTGAAAGCCGGAACCAGACAGCTCAGGGCTGCGTTTCCGTTGATCAGGACTATGCAGTTTCCGCAGGAGGCTCCAAGGCACTGTGAATTCTGTGCGAATGTCGGGATCTGCTCGTTGAGGATCTGGCTCAAAGGTTTGTCTGAGTTCACTACAAGGGAGTACTGTGAACCGTTTATGTTGCAGTTAAGTCTCATTTCTCGCCTCCTGTGACGGAGAAGACCGACTCTCCGAAGGATGTGTTCTTCCTGGCGATGCCCAGGATGTCATCGCTTGTGACAGGGATCTTGTAGATCTGATGGCCAAGGGCCTGAGAGAGGGCGCCGATCAGGGCTGCCGTTGTCAGACCTCTGAGACCTGATGTCATGGACGATGCCGTGAAATCACCTTGCTGGTCGAAATCGATATACATGTTGCACTTCGCGGAGGATCTCGGGCAGATGTCCGAGAGAACCGTGGTGATTGTGTGTCTTGCCTTGTTGAGCAGCTTTTCCTTGTCGAAGACATGGCCGAGGTGGAAGTTCACCCAGATGTTATCGATGATAGGGGAGAGCATGATTGTGTCTATGTGGAGGTCGATGACAACAGAACCCAGACTTGCGCTGAAGAAGAACGGGTCTGTAAGCTCCGCCTCATACTCGGAAGTGATTGTCAACGGCAGTCTTGAGAAGGCTCTCTTCCTCTCAAGCTCGGAACAGGCCCTCATCAGAAGCGATGACACGATGCCGACCTTCCTTGAAAGGACGCTCGGTCCGAGCTCCAGGATGGCAGGGTTGTTGATATCCATGAAGAAGATGTCCTCTGCAGGGATGTCTATGATCTTTCTGATGGTGTCCTTCCAGATTGCTGCCATTGATCTGTCTGCTATTATTCCTGTGTTCACGACCAGGGTCTCGTCCTCGTTCATGGTGACGGAGAGGGAGAACTTCTCGCTTGCGTTGATGTGCTGCGAGAATCCCATGATGCTTTCACCGGAGGCGATTCCGATTCCCCTTGAATAGTTCACAAGAGGGTTCATCTTGACGCTCTTCAGATGGGCCTGGGCGTTGGAGGAATACTTTCTTGAATACCAGGATTCGTCTATGACGGCCTTGATTGTAGGGCCGAGCTTGTTGAAGTCCGTGCTGGACCTGACGCTCTGAGATAGAGGGAAGCCCTTGGCAGGCACGTTGGAGACCCTGTTCAGTCTCCAGATTCCAGGCTGCATGCCAATCGAGATTGCAAGGCGTGAGAAGTGCTGCTCCGTTCCTGCAAGGGCCATGGAGAAGCCAAGGTCCCCGAAGAAGTTCGCAGGAGGGGTTGAGCTTCTTGTGATTGAGATGTTCACGTCTGCAGCCTTCATCGGATAGTTGGAGACAAGACCCGCCAGGATGCTGTGGCAGACTTCCTGGGAGAAGTAAGGGAAGGCTCCCAGATCAACGATGCAGTGAGCCCTGTCTGCAAGCAGGGTTCCGTCTGGAAGGAAGGCCGTCTCGTGGGTGATGTTCATCCTTGTCTGCCAGGAGACCATTGGGGAGCTGAACTGCACGAGCTCGCCCGACTGTATTGCCGCAAGGGCCGCTACGGTGGCGAGGATCGAAGGAAGCACTACCAGCTGGTCATAAGGTGCGTAGTATGGCTGTGGATGAATGACGATGTCGCTGAGCTCGCAGCCCAAGTTCTGGGCAATCGTCTTTCTGAGATGTGTAGGCCACTGGGTTGCGACCCTTATGTTTATCCTACCGTCCTTCTGGACGGCGAAGACCTTCTGGTCTCCGAGCATCGTGTTGCTGAACGGGTCCACCTCGAAGGAGGACTTGAAGACCTTTGCCTTCTCGTTGAAATAATCGTCTGTGTTGCCGTAGGACCAGATGAAGGGAGCACCGTACTGCTTGCCGTCGTAGTCCTCGGAATCCTGTCTGATCTGGTAGGAGACCTTTACTTCCCTGCAGAAGAGCTCGACATCCTCGGCCTCATAGCCAAAGACTGCAAGCACGGGCTGCCCCTTGTAGGAGACCTCGTCCCTTGCAAAGAAGGGGAGCTCCTCGTCCATGATTCTGACGCATCCGTTTGCGCCGAAGTCTGCAGCGCTAAGAACCAGCATGTGACGGAACTGGTTCTCGCTAGGGAGGCTGATGTCGGCAATTTTGCCCCTGGAGACGGTCGATGTCACGAGGCGTCCGATCAGATGCTTTTTATTTAGGTCGAAAAGGTCGCTTTGTTCAGGCATGATTCTAGAATATCACCCATGGGTTTTTTCAACAATAGTGGAATTACAAGGAGATTTAATATAATATTTAGGCCATGGAGAACTACAGAGACAACATCAAGGACTACATCAGCCGCGCCAGGGACCTCAGAGCCCTTTTGACTGAGTATCAGAGAGCATATTACGTGACAGGAAGACCCCTTGTCTCCGACCTGGAGTACGACCGCCTTTTTGATGAGCTCTCGCACCTTGAGGCGGAGCATCCCGAGCTTCGTACGCCGGATTCCCCCACACAGAGGGTTGGAAGCGACCTTTCCTCCGATTTCCCGGAGATTGAGCATACAATTCCCGTCCTGAGTCTGGACAAGGCCTACAGCGACGAGGAGATCCTTTCCTGGATCACTAAGACAACCAAGAACACAGGAGAGAACCTCTCCTTCGTCCTGGAGGAGAAGCTTGACGGCTTCTCCATCGTCCTCTACTACGAGAGAGGCCTGTTGATTCGCGCCGTCACCAGAGGAAACGGCTTCGTGGGCAATGACGTAACTGCAAACGTGAAGACCATCAAGGCTGTGCCTCTGAGACTCACAGAGCCTGTGGACATTGCCGTCAGAGGTGAGGTCTTCCTCAGAAAGAGCGAATTCGAGAGGATAAACGCCACCTTGGTGGAACCATACGCAAATCCAAGAAACCTTGCAGCAGGAACAATCAGACGCAACAAGAGCAGCGAGACCGCTCAGGTCCCTCTCTCCATCTACGTGTATGAGGGTTTCTGGGCAGAGGATATCCCATACACAGACCACATCCAGATTCTGAGCAGACTCAGAACCCTGGGTTTCCCTGTGGATCCGAACCTGTCCTATTTCTGCAAGAACGCAGACGAGGCCTCAAGAAGGCTGGAGCAGGCAGGTCTTCCAGGCAAAGCCGGAAGCTTCGATGATATTCCTCAGGCCATCGCTGACAGAACGGTAACCAGGGCGGACCTCCCTTATGAGATCGACGGTCTGGTGGTGAAGGTCAACGAACTCTCCACAAGAGAGGAGCTGGGATACACCGGACATCATCCTCGTTGGGCAATCGCCTACAAGTTCGAGGCTCCTCAGGCGGAGACGCAGGTTCTGGACATCGACGTCCAGGTTGGAAGGACCGGAAGAATCACTCCTATGGCAAGAGTCCGCGAGACCCAGCTCTCCGGAAGCACGATCAGAAACATAACCCTGCACAACCAGGACTACATCGATGAACTGGAGCTTGCAATCGGCGATACAGTGGCCATCTCCAAGAGAGGCGACGTCATTCCAGCCGTGGAGCTTGTGCTTGAGAAAAACAGCAGCGGAAACACTACCTGGCAGATGCCGGACAGCTGTCCAGTATGCAAAACCGCCCTTGTGAAGCGTGGAGCCCACCATTTCTGCCCGAACTATGACTGTCCTGCACAGGCAAAGGGAAGGATATCCTTCTTCTGCGCAAAGGAACAGATGGACATCGAGGGTCTTGGACCGAAGACCGTGGAGACCCTTTATGAAAACGGCTTTGTGAAGAGCATCAGGGACCTCTACACCTTTGACTACAACCAGCTGACCGGCATAAAGGGCTTCGGCGGCAATGAGAGCAGGAAGGTGGATGGCATCAAGATGGCCATAGAGCAGAGCAGAAACACTCCTTTCCGCAATGTTCTGGTGTCCCTGGGCATATCTGAATTCGGAAAGAAGGCCGTTGATCTGGTCTGTGATGCAGGCTACGACAGCATGGACAAACTCCTTGCCGTTGCCGATGCCAACGACATTGAAAGCCTGTCTTCTATCAACGGAATCGGCCCGATTACGGCTCAATTAATAGTCGATGGCCTAAAATCTGAGCATACTAGAAGATTAATAGAGGATTTGCGAACAGCAGGACTTCAAATGCAGGACAAAAAGCAGGAGGGGCCTGCTTATCAGCAGATTTTCGAGGGTCAGACCTGGTGTGTGACCGGCTCCTTCGTGAACTTCAACCCCAGAGGCAAGGCCATGGACGAGATAAAGAGGCGTGGAGGCGTGGAGGTATCCGGAGTCTCGAAGAAGACGTCCTGCCTTCTTGCCGGAAGTGGAGCTGGAAGCAAGCTGGACAAGGCAAGGGCCTTCGGTGTCAGGATTGTGGAAGAGGAGGAGTTCTTGCAGATGCTTGCCTCTTCAATGCCTGTGGGAGAGAGTTCCAAGGTCTCTGCGGAGGAGAAACCTGCTACAGAGAACAAAGTAGACGAGCAACTGGAGCTGTTCTGAGGAGGACATCATGGATGCTATGAATCTCAAGGTCAAACTTTATCTGGAGAACGAGAACGACAAGTTCATGGGAATCGGGGTTCTTTGGCTTCTTCAAAAGGTCAAGGAATGCAGATCGCTGAGAGAGGCGGCTGCCGAGATGGGTATCTCCTATTCCAAGGCCTTCAGGATGGTGAAGAACCTTGAGTCGGCTCTTGGAGAGGATGTCCTTGAGAGAAGAAGGGGAGGTTCGGACAGAAGTGGAGCCTCCCTGAC
Organism: Sphaerochaeta sp.; assembly: GCA_003456855.1. Lineage (GTDB taxonomy): Bacteria > Spirochaetota > Spirochaetia > Sphaerochaetales > Sphaerochaetaceae > UBA9732. The sequence continues at coordinate 2,118 of DMOO01000078.1, read as the reverse complement.
TCCCTTCGGCGAGGAGTTCATCATCCTGTATGATGAGTTCCAGAAGAAGTGCAAGGGCCTTCTGAAGGAGCCTTTCTCCGAATTCTCCGACAAACTCAATGAACTTTTGTGCAAGAATCAATAGTTTTAAAAATTTCGTGATTTATTTATCTCTTTTGTGTTTGTAGAATTATAAAATACAAGTGTTGGTTTTTACAATTTTTCATGGAAAAATTTCCAAAAACCTATTGCCTAATCAACTAAAAAGTTTTATGTTCTCAAGCGTGAGATGTAAATCTCAACCTCCTTTTGTTCCCCCATGGTTTGACCTCCTTTTATCCATGGGGTTTTTTTTTGCCCAAATCCCAGTTTAACGTGAATAGAAACTGCATATTTTTTGCAGTCAAAAATTTTTAAATATGTAAAAAACAGCCTGTTTCACGGGTGTTTCTGTATATAATAACACGATTTGCATTTTTTATCCTTGTTAGTTTTGTATTTGTACTGTATATTTGAGTTGTTTTGCACTGTATATCAAAACATTTCATGACACATTTTCGGAGGAATGTATAAATGAAGCAGAGATACAATAGGCTGACTGTCATCAAAGACCTCATCAAGAAGAACCGCATTGACAATCAGGACACTCTTCTGAACCTTCTCAAAGAGGAGGGTTATTCAGTCACACAGGCCACCCTTTCAAGGGACCTCAAGATGCTGAAGGTCGGTAAGATCTCAGACGGCTGGAGTGGTTACTACTATTCGCTTCCGGACAACGATCTGGTTGCAGAATCGGAGAAGAGTTACATTCAGGACGTGAGAAGAGGCGTTGTCTCCATGGAGTTCAGCGGAAACATCGGAGTCATCAAGACTCGCGAGGGACATGCCAACAGCGTGGCTGTAGGCCTTGAGGCCCTGGCACTTCCTGAGATTCTCGGCACCCTTGCCGGTGATGACACAATCATGGTCATCCTCAGAGAGGGAATGACAAAGGAAGATCTGCAGGAGAGTTTCAAGACTCGCATTCCAGAGATCGAGGACTGAGGGGAATAAGGAAATGATCGAATACAATAATCTTACTCAGACAAAGAGCTACGAGAAGCTTTCAGCCATAAAGGCCTATGATATCAAGCACAACCTCAATGGTTCACGCATTGAAGGCTCAACAATCAAAGAGGCCGGAACTCTGGTCTACAACTACGGTGCAATGCCTGTTGACGAGAAGACCATCGATGCCCTCCAGGCCCTTGCAGACGAGCAGCAGCTCATCGAGAAGTACAAGGCTCTGCTGAGCGGAGAGAGAATGAACACAGGCGAGAACCGCCTTGTCCTCCACCAGCTCACAAGAGGGCGTGTCCTTGAAGGCGTCAAGGTCGAGGCAGACGGGGTTGAGAAGGGTGACTTCTACAACGGCGAGCTCGACAAGATCCGCGACTTCTCCGAGAAGGTCAGAAACGGAGAGATCAAGGGTTCCACAGGCAAGGAGATCACAACCGTCATCCAGATCGGTATCGGTGGTTCAGACCTCGGTCCAAGAGCCCTCTGCTATGCCCTGAACCTGATTGGGCCTCAGGATGGCTGCACAAAGAAACTCAACGCAAGATTCATCTCAAACGTCGACCCTGACGATGCCTGCGCAGTCCTTGAGGGAGTCGACCTTGAGGCTACACTATTTGTTCTGGTCTCCAAGAGCGGAACAACCCAGGAGACTCTGGCAAACAGAGACCTTGTCTTCAAGGTCATGGAGAAGAGCGGAATCAAGGGCCTTGTCCCAGAGAAGCACGTTGTTGCCGTAACAAGCAACACAAGTCCTCTTGCAAAGACCCCGGACATCCTGGCTGTCTTCTTCATGGATGACTACATCGGTGGCCGCTACTCGGCAACAAGCCCGGTCGGCGGTGTCATCCTCTCTCTTACATATGGATTCAACGTCTTCAAGCAGATCCTCGACGGAGCACACGCAGAGGATGTCTGTGCCTTGGAGAAGGACATCAGAAAGAACGGAACCCTGATGGATGCAATGATCGGCGTATATCTGCGCAACGTCCTGAAGTATCCGTACACAGCAGTCCTTCCATACAGCCAGAGCCTGCACAGAATGCCGGCACACTTCCAGCAGCTGGACATGGAGTCCAACGG
>DMOO01000019.1 GCA_003456855.1 Sphaerochaeta sp. | reverse complement strand
AGGCGGCGTCGAGCCTCAGAGCGAGACCGTCTGGAGGCAGGCCAACACCTACAACGTCCCTAGAATCGCATTCATCAACAAGATGGACCGCCTTGGCGCAGATTTCTATGCTGCAGTTGAAGATATAAGAACAAAGCTCAAGGAGGACACGGTTCCTCTATTCATCCCAGTTGGGAAAGAAAGCAGGTTCGAAGGTGTAATCGACCTGATGAAGATGAAGATGGTCAAGTTCGACCCTGACACAGCTGGCTACAACTACACATATGAGGATATTCCTGCTGACATGGAGGACGAGGCCCAGACCTGGAGGGAGAAGCTGATCGACAGCGTCTCCAACTACTCCGACGAGATCACTGAGCTTTACTTCGCCGGAGAGGACATCCCGAGCGAGATGATCACAGACGTTCTGAGAAAGTGCACCATCGAGCGAAAGCTCCTTCCTGTGTTCGTAGGCTCTTCCCTGAAGGACATCGGGGTCCAGTGTCTTCTGGACGGAATCGTCGACCTTCTGCCCTCACCTGATGACATCCCGCCAGCAGTCGGTATCCATCTGAAGAAGAACGGAAACGAGCAGGTCCAGGTCAGGAACGACCCCAAGGCCGCCCCACTCGCCCTGGTCTTCAAGATCCAGTACGACAGGGAGGCAGGCCCACTTGCCTTCATCAGAGTCTACTCCGGAACAATCAAGAAGAGCGTCGCGGTTCTGAACATCTCAAAGAAGAAGAGGGAGAGGGTCAACAGACTACTGAGGATGCACGCAAACAGACCGGAGGAGCTTCAGGAGCTCCAGGCCGGTGACATCGGAGTCATAGTGGGCTTCAAGATCGCCCAGACAGGTGACACCATCGGAAGCGAAGGCGCCCAGATCCTCCTGGAGGAAATGACCTTCCCTACCCCTGTCATCTCCATTGCGATCGAACCTGCAAACACCTCTGAGGGAGACAAGCTGAAGAAGGCCCTTGAGATCCTCTCGCTTGAGGACCCGACCTTCACATGGAAGGACAACGAGGAGACCGGACAGCTTGTCATTAGCGGAATGGGAGAGCTCCATCTGGACGTCCTGGTCACCAGGCTGACCAAGGAGTTCAAGGTCGACTGCCACATCGGAAAGCCTCAGGTCACATACCGCGAGAGCATAACATCAGAGGTCGAGAAGTCCTTCACCTTCAACAAGATACTTGCTGGAAAGGAGAACAGCGCGACCATCACACTCAAGGTCACTCCGCTTCCTCCGAAGAGCGGGACGATCTACGAGAATCTTGTGTCAACGTAGGTCATGCCACAGGAGTTCTTCGACGCCATCCAGAGAGGTGTGGAGAACTCGTTCAGGAGCGGCATAAAGTACGGCTACGAGGTCTGCGACATGAAGGTCCAGCTGACAGACGTCAAGTACTCCGAGCTGACCGCCACGGAGTTCGCCTACGAGGCCTGCGCGGCCATGTGCTTCGACGCGGCAGCCCAGGAGGCAGGACCGGTGATGATGGAGCCTATCATGAACGTCACACTGATCGTCCCTACCCAGTATGTGGGCGACACGATCTCAAGCCTCACACAGAGAGGCGGCATAGTGTCCAGCATGGAGAGCAGACCTTCTGCGGACCATGTGAACGCACAGGCCCCTCTTGCTCATCTATTCGGTTACTCCACCGCCCTCAGGTCCTCCACTCAGGGCCGCGGCACATTCTCCATGGAGTTCGACCACTACGCTCCAAAGAGCGACAGATAATTCCTTACAGCAACGCCATTTGGGCCAATATGGCCCATTTGGCGAAAAAATTCTTCTAATTTATTTGAATATATTATATAATTCGAAAGGTTGCTCGCTTTTGCCCTCCCGGGCAGTTCTGCGGGAAGCCTTTAACTTGTTTACAATACCGCCAATGATCTAGGAGGGATTTTATGGCTCTTTCAACGAAAGATATCAGAAACGTCGCTATCGCTGGACACAACGGAACAGGTAAGACCTCACTCTTTGAGCAGATCCTGTACTACAGCAACATCGTCTCAAGACCAGAGACAGTAGAGTCCGGAAAGACGACCAGTGACTTCACAGAGGAGGAGATTGTTAGAAAGATCTCCGTCCACGCTGCACTCGCAACTGTTACATGGGAAGGAAAGTCACTGAACTTCATCGACACTCCGGGTACCGCAGACTTCGTCGGAGAGGTCACCTGCGCATTCAGAACCTGTGAATCAGCACTCATGGTTGTTGATGCAAGAGACGGTGCTCAGATCGAGACCATCAAGCTCTGGAGAAACCTCAACCAGAGAGAGAAGCCAAGAATGGTCTTCCTCAACAAGATGGAGCGTGAGAGAGCCGACTACGGTGCTACATTCAACCACCTCAAGGAAGAGTTCAAGACGACATTCGTTCCTGTCGCAATCCCGATGGGCAACGGAACAGACTTCAAGGGCGTCATCAACCTGATCGAGAACAAGGCCTACTTCTTCAAGCCAGGTCAGAAGGAGACGGCAGGTGACATCCCAGCCGAGTACAGCGACGAGGTCGAGCAGTACAGAGAGACTCTCATGGAGTCAGCTGCAGAGGGAACCGAGGAGCTCATGGAGAAGTACCTCGAGGAGATGGAGCTCAGCGCCGATGAGATCTTCACAGGTCTCAAGGAAGGACTGAAGAACAACGTCCTGGTTCCAGTCTTCTGCGGAAGCACAGCAAACAACTCCGGTATCACAAGCCTTCTGGACTTCATCGCCGAGATCGCCCCATCCCCGGAGGGAGCACAGGACGACATCGTGAAGGAGGACGGCTCAGAGGAGAAGCTCGCAGTCGGTGACGGCGCTCTTGCAGCATTCTGCTTCAAGACATCCATCGACCAGTTCTCAGGAAAGCTCTCCTACCTCAAGGTCATCCAGGGAACACTCACAGGCGATTCCGACATCTACAATCCAGAGGTCGGCAAGAAGGAGAAGCCGGGCAAGGTCTACAAGGCAATCGGAAAGAAGCTTGTCGAGACACAGGCTCTGGTTCCAGGCGAGATCGGCATCACCGCAAAAAGCAACGTCGCAGCCACAAACTGCACACTTCTCGGCGGACCGGATCAGAAGTACAGCTTCAAGCCTCTCAGACTGCCTAACCCGATCTACTCACTGGCAATCTCAGCCGCAGACAAGAAGTCTGAGGACAAGATGAACGACTCTCTCCATAAGATCACTGAAGAGGACCTCACCTTCCAGGTCGGCTACAACGAGGACACCAAGCAGACAACAGTCTCCGGAATGGGAGAGCTGCACATCGGAATGATCCTCGACAAGATCAGGGAAAAGCAGAAGATTCAGATTAATACCAAGCTTCCGCGCGTTGCCTACCGCGAGACCATCACCAAGAAGAGCGGAATCGTCGAGTACGCACACAAGAAGCAGTCAGGCGGACACGGCCAGT
>DMOO01000086.1 GCA_003456855.1 Sphaerochaeta sp. | reverse complement strand
AAGGATAACACTGGATGACAACTGCATGGTCTGGAAGACAGCCAAGAAGCCGAAGAGCATAATCTGCATGGGCGACTCCATCACCCAGGGCTACATGGCTGACAACCCCACCCAGACCTATGTCGGAAGACTCTCGACCCATCTTGATGCAGAGGTCATCAATCAGGGCAACGGCGGTTACTTCCTGGACTATGAGCTTCTGGACGAGTTCATAAACATCAAGCCAAGCCTTGTCACCTTCGCCTATGGAACAAACGACTATTCCAGAAACGGGAATCCGGAAGTCATTAGGGATAATCTTGATGACTTCCTGGACAAACTGACCGAGATATTCACAAAGACACCTGTGCTCTGCATCACCGCTCCATACAGAGGAAGCGAGAAGCACTTCAACAGAGAGAGCATTATCGGTTGGGGCTATGACAAGCTCAGGGAGATCTTCCATGAGGTCTGCTCGAAGTACAGCCAGGTCACGGTTATAGATGACCCTGTGCCTCATGACGAGGCCTGCTTCTTCACAGACTACACCCATCCAACAGCACTAGGCTTCGAGCACTACTTCAACAACATCTATCCAACAGTCAAAGAGCTTCTGGGCTGACTGGGTTCCCGTCCCTGTCCCAGAAGCCGCCCAGGCTTCCATCTCTGAGATAGTACAGAGTCCCATAGCATCTCTTTCCATAGATCTGCTCGGCCACCTTCACATAGGAGAGTATCTGGATCCTGTGCTCCTCAGGGTTGCGGAAGCTGTCGCTCTTATAGTCGACAACCAGGTTGTAGTCCTCACCAAGGACCAGCAGGTCAATGACCCCCTCAAGGGCCACGTCCGGAGCCTCTTCATCAAAGGTGTAGAACCTCAGCTCCTCAAGTGTCTTCCTTCCCTTCACATGGTCGTTGAAGAAGCTGCTCCTGACGAAGGAGTCGGCGAATTCACGGGCCTGGAAAAGAAGCAGATTGTTGTCAGAGTCACTCTCACAGATGTGGCACTCGACATCATCATAGCTTCCAAAACGCAGAAGATGCTCAAGCACCAGATGGCAGAGCGTTCCGAACTTATCTTGCAAATTGGCTGTGCCTATAATCGAATCAATGTCATATTTTCTCAATTCAATACTTTCATCCAGGCTATTATTTGATTTTTTTAGCCTCTTCAGCTCAGTGATGCTCATCCTTGTGGCACGGCTCTTGAACTCGACGAAACCAGAGGGGATGAGCTTGTCCAGATCATAGTTCTCAGGTGCAGTCCAGGTCTTTCTAGGAGTCTTGGAGATGTCCTCTATCGTGACATCCTCGTTGGTGAAGGTAAGGTCATGGACATCGGCGCCAACGGCATCGAGATACCACTTCAGGACCTCTCCGGAGACAACCTCGCCATCCTTGTTGAGCTTGTAGCCTCCAACCATGATCAGATGGTCCTTGGCCCTGGTGAGAGCAACGTACATGACACGCTTCAGCTCTGCAAGCTCACGGTCCTTCCGGTCCTTCTCAAGAAGCTTCAGAACACCCTTGTTCTCCGAGGCGATCAGGTTGCCGCAGTACTCGAATACATAGCTGTCCTTGTCGTTCTGGCTTGTTCCGCCTATTCCCGCAAAGATGACGACCTTGAACTCAAGGCCCTTTGACTTGTGGACCGTCATGATCTGTACACCTGAGCGCTCACGCTTCAGGACACTTGCCTCAGGCAGCTTGTCAGCCTTGCCCAGGGAGTTTCTCAGGAACCTTGCATAGTCCGTCAGGCCTCTGCCCTCGGAGTCATACTGGACAGCATAGGAATAGAGGTAGTCATAGTGTTCGACAAAGCTTCTCCTGTCATCGTTGGAAAGCAGATAGGCCTTGTATCCGCCCCCTATGTACAGAAGCTCAAGCAGCTCCGGGATCGTCAGTCTGAAGGCCTTCTCCCTGACAACACCAAGGAAGCTGTTGAAGGCCTGGAATCTCTTCTCATCTATCGGTTCCACATCCTTGTTGTATAAAATAAGGTTCTGGATGCTCTTGTCGCACAAGCCGCAGAACGGGGACTTCAGCAGAGCCACATAGCTTCTTGTGTCATCAGGATATAGTATATAGTTAATGAAGCTGTAGAAATCACTTGAGACGGCATCGATCATCAAGGATCGGGTCTCTGCTATCTGATAGTCTATCTTGCGTCTCTTCAAGGCCTTCTCTATGTTCATCTGGTTTCCGGAGGAGCGGAAGATTATAGCTATGTCACTTGGACTTGGTCGCTTTCCGTCAACCAGGAACTCGTCGGTCTCGAGGACTCTTGTGCAGTAGTCTCCAATCGCCTCAGCCTCAAGGGCTCCGGAATCCAGTTCCTCGTCCTCTATATCAGACTTGTTGAAGATGGAGAGTATAATCCTCGGGTCGTTCCCGTTTGAGCCTCTGCCGGCCTGGATCGGGGCGAACCTCGCCTCATAGTCCTGGCCATCGCCCTCAAGGACTTTCTCGAACACCTCGTTGAAGTGCTTTATCAGCTTGGCATGGCTTCTGTAGTTGGCATGGAGCGACAGTGCACAGCCGTTTCTGCAGATGTCCCTCTGAAGAGCTCTGAAGACTGAGACGTCGGCACCTCTGAACTTGTAGATGGACTGCTTCTCATCACCCACGAAGAACAGTTTTCCTCCATCTAGTTCGTCGACTGTAGGGACTACGCCCTTGGTTCCCTTAAAGTCGTTGCGCTCTGCAAGAAGGAACAGAAGATCCCTCTGGCTGGTGTTGTTGTCCTGGAACTCGTCTATCAT
>DMOO01000102.1 GCA_003456855.1 Sphaerochaeta sp. | reverse complement strand
GTCCAGCTTGCGCAGACGGAGATCCGTGTCGCTGCTGGTCTGGGCCTTGAAGTTCTCCAGAACCTCGTCGCTCTCCTTGTGGAGTCCTGCCATAGCCTCGTCCATGCTGTTGTCAGTCTCGCTGACAGCCTCGTTCATGCGGCCTATGGACTCGCGCTCAAGCTGTATGACGCGCTGCTCGTGCTTTCTCAGATGCTCATCCGCATCCTTCATGTCCTGCCTGAAGCCATCTATGACTGCACGGACCTTGTCCAGTCTGTCGACCTCGTTCTGCACTGTCTGGACCTTGTCGTCGGCATCGCTAGTGAGCCTTGCAAGACCCTCAAGAGCTGAACGGTAGGTCTCCATGGCGCTCTTCAGTCTGACCAGGTCCTCCGAATAGGACTTGAGCTCCGCAAGCTGGGTGTTGACCGTCTGGATCAGGCTCTTGACCTCTGCATCCTTCTTGGACACGGTCTGCTCCAGCTCTGTGGCATACTGCTTGAAGGAGTTGTCTGCAGCCTCGATGTTACCCTTGTAGATGTCCAGGAGCTTCTTGACGTTGGATAGGCTCTTGCTGCGTTTGTCGCTCGCCCTTAGCGTGAAGATAATAATAAGAGTGACTACGAACAGCGCTATTGGAAGCAGCACCGGGAGCATCGAAGAAATGTAGTTCATCACCTATCCTCCATTGTGGCGGAAAGCCACGTGTCAAATTCATTCCATGTACGGAAAGCCGCCTTTGCAAGCGGGTATTCCTTTGCCAGATCCTTTGAAGCTGATGCCTTGACGTTCACCAGAACGGCGTCCATCCCGACGGCCTTGGCTCCCAGAATGTCCTTGTTGTAGCTGTCTCCCACGTAAAGGACGTCCTTCGGACCCATCTTAAGATTATATAGCAAATATTCAAGGCAGTGTGTATCAGGTTTAAGATATCCTATGTCATCGCTCGAGGCGGCAAAATCCACTAGATCTGCAAGCTTCATGCCCTCAAGTTTGCCAAAAAGCGGGAAATCCGTGAAAACCCCGATTTTCAGGCCATTGTTCTTTATCTTCTTGAAGGTTTCGCGCACCCCGTCGAAGGTTTTGGTGGTCTTGTAGAGCCTTTCCATGGGCCTGTAGACCAGCTTCTCGAGCTTGTCATAGGTCTTCTGGTAGGTAGTCTTGTCGAAAGGCCTCTCCTCTCCGGTCCCGTTCTGGACTATCATGGCCTCGCGCCATCTGAACGGCACCTCCTGGGTGAATGAGGCCTGCCATCTGCGGAACTCCTTGCGGTTTCTGCTGTACTTCAGACCGAAGAACGGGTGCTTGACGCTGAGCTTCAGAAGCCTGGAGTTCATCGTCCTTATCGGATAGAGAGTCCCGTCAATGTCAAAGCAGACTGCCTTGTATGCCATCACTTGCCCTTCTTTGTGGTCTTGGCTGCGGCCTTGCTCTGCTTGTAGTTGGTTCTTGCCTTCTGCACTGCAATGGCCTTTGCCTTGGCTCCGACCTTCTTTGCAGCAGGCTTGGCCTTGGCCTTTCCACCCTTTGCCGTTCCTGTCATTGTGCCGTTGTTGTGGAACTTGACCTTGGTCTCCTTCTCCTCCTTCTCCGCGGAGGATCTGACTTTGGCGTTCTGGCCGAGCTTGTGGTTGCTCTCGCTTCTCTCGCGCTCTCTGAGGTCGATCTCAACAGGGACATCGGTGAATCCCAGATCCCTTCTGATGCAGTTCTTCAGATACTGCACGTAGGTCTGAGGGAAGTCCTTCTTGCGGTTGATGAAGAACAGGAACTTGACCGGCTGTGCGCTGATCTGGGTTCCGTAGTAGACCTTGAAGTGGCCCTCCGAGCCACGGCTTGGCTGGTATGCCTCGCCCCAGGCCTTCAGCGCCATGTTCAGGCTGGCTGTGTCAACGCGCTTTCCGAGCTGGCCGTAGATCTTCAGGACGGTATCCAGCATCGGTCCGATCTCCGTGCCCTCTGCGGCGGAGATGAACCTTATAGGTGCAAAGTTCAGAACAGGGAACTGGAAGCGGACCCTGTCCTCGATTGCCTGTCTCTCGTTTGGAACGCCCTTCAGGAGGTCCGTCTTGTTCAGGACGATGACAACGCCCTTTCCACGTCTGACGATCAGTGCTGCAATCTTCTTGTCCTGCTCCGAGAGTCCCTCGATGGTGTCAACGACAAGCAGAACGACATCGGCCTCGTCGATCGTCTTGATTGCCCTGTTTACAGAGTAGTACTCCACATCCTCCTCGACCTTGGACTTTCTTCTGATTCCTGCTGTGTCCAGGATGGTGAACTCCCTGCCCTTGTAGGAGAAGCCGCCCTTGACCACGTCACGTGTGGTTCCTGCGATCGGGCTGACTATCGAGAGATCCATTCCTGTAAGGAGGTTCGTCAGTGTGCTTTTTCCTGTGTTGGGCTTTCCGAGGACGGCGATCTTGATGCTGTGCCTGTCGTTCTCCTCCTGGAGGTCCTCGGCATCCTCTGTCTCGTCATCCAGATCCAGCATGCCCATTAGAGTCTCCTCAAGGGTGTCGATTCCAAGTCCGTGCGATGATGAGATTCCGACTATTCTCTGGTAGCCGTAGGAGAAGTAGTTCCAGATAAGATCCTCACGGGTCGGGTCGTCGATCTTGTTGACCACCATGACGATCTTGTCGGTATATGGCCTCAGGGTCTCCAGAAGCATCTGGTCCTCAGGTGTTATCTCTGTGCAGTCAAGCATGAAGAGGATGGCATCGGCGTTGTCCAGCAAGGAGAGGCTCTTCTTGGACACCAGCTCATCGAAGCCCTCAAGGTCCAGCTTGACTCCTCCGCTGTCGGTGAGGTTCACTGCATGGCCGTTGAGAATCCACTTCTCCGAGATCGGGTCCCTGGTCACACCAGGTGTCGGGTCCGTTATGGCCCTTCTCTTTCCGATGAGTCTATTGAACAATGTCGATTTGCCGACATTGGGTCTTCCGATTATTACGATGTTTTTCATAGCGGCTTATTATAACAATCAGTTAATATAAATCCAAGTATATCAGTGCGTTAAAACCAATCCAGGCTTTTTTAACTTATTCCTTGATTCCATGGGGCGCTGAATGTAAACTTACGCCATGGTGCGCGCAGTATTCTTCGACTTCGACAACACGCTTTTCTCCCACAGGACCCTGAGCATTCCTCAGAGTGCAAGGGATGCCATCCGGATTCTTCAGAGCAAGGGCATCAAGTGTGTGCTGGCCACAGGGCGCCACATGCTCGAATTGGAGCACTTCCCGGAGGTCTTCACCCTGAATCTGGACGGCTACGTCACAATAGACGGACAGCTCTGTCTGGACGGTGAAAGGAACATAATCTGCTCCAACGAGATCAAGGGAGTGGCTCTTGAGAATCTGGTCTCTCTTTTCAACAGGAAGGAGACTCCCACCATCCTTGTGGAGGTGGACAGGATGTACAGCAACATCCACGCCCAGAGGGATGTCGAAGGTCTGAGCTATGCCACCACGGTGGACCACCCGCTTGGAGAATACTCTGGAAAGCCAATCTATCTTGGAATCGCCTACATAACACCGGAGCAGGAGCCTTGGCTCCACAGCATACTGCCCAACTGCAACTTCCTTCGCTGGAGCTCTGCAGGTGTGGACATAGTGCCGGCAGGACGTGACAAGGTCGCTGGCATCGAGGGCTATCTGGAGCATTTCGGGATCCCTCTTAACGACTACATGGTCTTCGGTGACGGGGACAACGATGTGGGAATGGTCAAGGCCGCGCCTATAGGCGTTGTCCTGGGAAACGGACGTGAAAGCGCGAAATCAGTGGCCGATTTTGTGACATCGGACATTGACGACAACGGAGTGTGGAACGCACTGGTGCACTATGGTCTGATTTGATTCCGTTGGACATGGTTTGAAAGTTATTGTAATGTTAATGCTATGATTGAAGATCTTCAGGACGAGATGCAACAGGAGGAACCTACAAAGAAGGAGAAGCCGCATAGACGCGGTCACTTCCTGTTCCTTGCCTTCATCGTCTGGGTCATATACGCCACAATCCTCATCATGGTCTCCCTTCCGAAGATGGTCGTAGCCATCAGGGAGGCGAACTTGAAAGAGACAATATCATCGCTTCAGGCACAGAGACAGACAGCACAGACCCGCGATGCCAAGCTCTGCTTCGTCATCCCGAAGTCCGATGGCAGCACAAGCTTCGTAGTATGCACCCAGAGGGTCGAGAGAACCGGGGCCTCCGAGTACCACGATATCATCGAAGGTCTTCTTGACGGCCCTAAGCAAGAGGCCTTCTCCGTAGGTGCGATAAGCTACATCTCAAGGGGAACCACCCTGATAGGCCTTACTGTGTCATCTGGAACGGCATTCGTTAACCTCTCTGAGGCCTTCACAAGCTCCGGAAGCACCTGGGGTCCCGGCGGACTCGAGACAGCCTGCCAGCAGATCATAAGGACTCTGCAGGCACTGGACTCCAGCATCACCGATGTTGTGATTCTGGTAGATGGTGACGAGCTTTCACTTTGATTTCAATTAATTCCACAAGCTGAAAGGAATTGCTCAAGGCTCATACAGTGTCCGTCCTTTAGCAGAGCAAGGAACTCCGTGTTGCCTTTATGGCCCTTTATCGGAGAAACGGTGGCCTGATATATTCCAATGCCATCATTTTCTAGATTCATATAGACGTTTTCGAGCGTTGTTTTCATTAAAACAGGGTCTTCAACGACTCCAAAGAAGTTCTCCTGCCATTTCGGGACCTCGAACTGGGGCTTTATAAGGGCAACCATCCAGGTATGGCCCACCAGATCCAGGACATGGCTTGCAGCCCCGTTGATTGAGCGGAAGGACAGATCGGCCACTGCAGCCTGAGGCTTTGGGTCCAGGGCCTCCTTCTCAAGCGTCATTATGTTCTGCTTCTCATGCACGACCACACGGCTGTCGCTTCTGATCTTGAAGTCCAGGAGGTTGAAGCCCACATCCACACTGTGCACCGCCTTGGCGCCATTCTGAAGCAGGCAGTCTGTGAAGCCGCCTGTCGAGGAGCCTGCATCCAGCATGACAAGCTCCTTTACGTCAAGGTTGAACTCGGACAGGGCCTTCTCCAGCTTGAAGCCTCCGCGGGAGACGTACTTCGGGAAGGAGATCTCGACCGTTGCCTCTCCCTTGAAGAGCTGCTTCGGGTCTGTGCAGAGCTCTCCGTTGACGTAGACGTTTCGGCAGAGGACCAGCGAGGTGGCCTCGTCCTTCGTCATATTGGGGTTCTGTGCTCTAAGTAGCTGGATTGCGCTTAGCTTTGCCATAACTATTCCAGTATGCGCTCTATGCTGATCGCCCTTCCCGTCTCCGGGTCTGACTGCACGCATACACCGTGTATCTCGGCTATGGTCTCGTGGACCTGCGCCTTCAGAGGCATCTGAGTCAGCTGACGCTTGATTGATACTGCAGGGTCGCTTCCTATGACGCTGTCCTTGGGTCCGCACATTCCAAGGTCCGTTATGTAGGCGGTTCCGTTCGGCAGGATCCTGCTGTCCATCGTCTGGACGTGGATGTGTGTTCCCACAACAGCGGTGACCTTGCCGTCAAGGAAGAAGCCAAGGGCCTCCTTCTCCTCTGTGCTCTCGGCATGGAAGTCAACGAAGATGGTCTTCACCTTGCTGTCGATTCTCTTCAGGATGTCGTTGGCCCACTTGAACGGATCCTCCGTAGGGACCATGTTCATACGACCCTGTAGGTTCATCACGCAGACCCCGTTCTTGACTGTGTAACCGTGGCCCTGCACCAGATTGCCGTAGTTGGCAGGTCTGAGCAGATTGTCCTGGCTGTCAAGGTACGGATAGATGTCCTCCTGCTGCCAGATGTGGTTTCCGGAGGTGATCACATCGATGCCTATTCCGAAGAGCATGTCCACCTGGCTCGGAATTATGCCGAAGCCCTTGTAGGCGTTCTCTCCGTTCACGATGACGAAGTCAGCACGGTACTTCTTGATGAGGGACTGGAGTTTCAAAGAAAGAACCCTGCATCCCGGATCTCCGTAGATGTCTCCGAGCAGCAGGGTTGTAAAGTTCTTGTTTGCCATGAGCGTCCTTAGCGGGCGTATTCCACAGCACGCATTTCACGGATGATGGTGACCTTGATCCTGCCTGGGTATCTGAGCTCAGCCTCGATGCGGCTGGCGATTCCCTTGGCGATCTCCTTGGCTCCATCGTCTGTGACAGTGTCGGCGTTGACCAGGATTCTGAGCTCGCGGCCGGCCTGGATTGCGAATGCCTTGTCGACACCCTCGAAGGACACTGCGATCTCCTCGAGGTTCTCGAGTCTCTTGATATAGTTGTCAAGGGTCTCGCGGCGGGCACCCGGACGGGCGGCGCTGATAGCATCTGCGATCTGGACTATGATGCTCTCGATGCAGATCGGCTCGACGTCATTGTGGTGGGCCTCGATTGCATTGACGACCTTAGGCTCCTCGCCCAGGCGCTTTGCAAGCTCTGCACCAAGCTCGGCGTGGTTGGCTTCGCTCTCTGAGGCGATTCCCTTGCCGATGTCGTGCAGAAGTCCTCCACGTCTTGCGATTGCAACGTCGGCTCCGACCTCGGCGGCGATCATGCCGGCGATGACTGAGACCTCACGTGAGTGTGCAAGGACGTTCTGGCCATAGCTGGTTCTGAAGAACAGTCTTCCAAGGGCTCTGATCTCTTCCTGGCTCATGTTGTGGATGCCAAGATCGAACACGACCTTCTCTCCCTCTTCGGCACAGATGCGGTTGACTTCCTTGGTGACCTTGGTGACGACTTCCTCGATTCTTGCCGGGTGGATTCTGCCATCCTGGACAAGGCGCTCCAGAGAGACACGTGCAATCTCCTTCCTGACCGGGTCAAAGCAGGAGATGACGACTGCCTCAGGAGTGTCATCGATGATGATGTCTGCACCGGTGAGAGTCTCAAGGGCTCTGATGTTCCTTCCCTCTCTGCCGATGATTCTGCCCTTCATCTCGTCGCTTGGAAGGCTGACTGAACTGACAGTGCTCTCCGATACGACTTCTGTTGCGAGGCGCTGGATTGTGGTGACGATGATGTCACGAGCAGTTTTGTCTGCCTTGGCGAGGGCTTCCTGCTCGATCTTGTTGATCATGGTCTGGCCGTCTCTGCGGGCTTCGTTCTGCATCCTCTCAAGGAGCAGGTTCTTGGCCTCTTCAGATGACATGCTGGCGACCTTCTCGATCTCGGTCTGCCACTTTGCTTCACTCTCGGCTATCTGCTTCTCGCGGGTAGCCAGCTTTGCTTCTTTATCCTGTTGTCTAGACTTGACAGCATCCAGGTTCTCCTGGACCTTTTCCAAGTTATCTTCCTTCTGGAGCAGTCTCTTCTCGTAACGCAGGAGCTCGGCCCGTCTTTCACGGTCCTCACGTTCCTGCTGCTTCTGCTCCTTAAGGAGTGTATCTCTAGTCTCAAGCAAGAGTTCCTTGCTTTTAGCTTCGGCTTCTTTAATAGCTTCCTGGTTCAGTCTAACAGCCTGCTGCTCAACTGAAGTAAGCTTAAATTTTCCATACAGCCAGCGGCCAAGCCAGCCGATTCCAATACAACATAGACAAAGAAGGATCCATATGAAAGTCTTCATACTATTCCCCCTTATTTAACAAACAATCTTATAAGGTATAAAAATTACTGTCAAGGGAGATTAGGGGTCGTGTAAAGTAAACTTTTACCTGTTTTGCCTTGAATTTATTAGGCAATCTTGTTATTGATGTGGCGTTTTTACAGGGTTTTCAGCAGGTCTGGAAGGTCAACGATGGCCTTAATCGTGTAAGTTGACTTAAAA
>DMOO01000061.1 GCA_003456855.1 Sphaerochaeta sp. | reverse complement strand
CACCGGACAGCTTGGTGATGTCATGCAGGAAAGCGCCAACATCGCCTATTCCTATATAAAGAGCATCTGTTCTGTTCATGGAATCGATTTAGGTTGGTTCGAGAAGAACAGCATCCATCTGCACGTACCTGAGGGAGCAACTCCCAAGGATGGTCCTTCAGCCGGTGTGACCATGGCAACAGCCATCTACTCACTGGTCACAAACCAGATAATGGCTCCTGACATGGCAATGACCGGAGAGCTTTCACTGCTCGGTAAGGTGATGCCTATCGGAGGATTGAAGGAGAAGGTCCTGGCAGCCAGGAGAAACCTGGTCAAGACAATCCTGATCCCCAAGTTCAACAAGAGGGACCTGGACAAGCTTGAGGACAACGTGAAGGAAGGAATAGAGTTCCATCTTGTCGGAGACATGGAGGAAGTACTCAAGTACGCCTTCCCTGATGACAAGTATCCTTTGGGTTCTGGCAGTGCTACTACTTCTTCAGTTGTTTCAATGTCACCAGAGGAGAAGCTTGCAGCTGCTGTGGCTAAGGCCGTGGCTGAGGCAATGAAGGGTTCTTCGAACTGATTGTATTTGCTTTGGTTTCTCTTTTGGAGGATTGCTTTCGGGCAGTCCTCTTTCTTTCTATGGTCTTGAATTTAAGTTGATTAAGTCTTATAAGGGAAGCATGTCTGAGATGAAGAAGATGGAGCTGCTCTCACCGGGTGGGAGCATTGAGAAGATAGAGACTGCGTTCACCTATGGTGCTGACTCGGTGTATTTTGGGTTGAAGGATTTCTCTTTAAGGACGAATGCCAAGAACGTCGAGTATGGAACCGCTGACAAGCTGCGTGAGATCAAGAAGCGTTTCGGCGGCAAGATGTACTGCACAGTTAACATCTACTTTCATGAAGATGATATCTCAAAACTCGAGGAAAAGCTCGATTCCATCACAGACTATCCATTTGACGCCTTCATTCTGTCTGATATAGGCATACTTGATGTGCTTCGTTCACGCTTTCCATCAGCTGAGTATTCCCTGTCGACACAGGCATCATGCATCAATGCTCGCTCTGCTCGCATGTACCATCAGATGGGATTCAACAAGGTCATTCTGGGACGTGAGACACCTCTTCGTGACATTCGCAAGATCAAGGATGCAAATCCGGATCTGCTGATCGAGACCTTTGTCCACGGTGCAATGTGCATGGCTTATTCTGGACGCTGTTTCCTGTCTTCACATCTGGCTGGACGTTCCGGCAACTATGGTGACTGCGCACACACCTGCAGGTGGAACTACCGCCTGGCCCTGGAGGAGGAGTCCAGACCAGGACGCTACTATCCGATTCTGGAGGAGAATGACTGGACTACCATCATGTCATCCAAGGACCTGTGCATGATCGATCATCTTGCAGACCTTCGAGACGCAGGTGTAGACACGCTTAAGATCGAGGGAAGGATGAAGAGCATCTACTACGTCGCCTCTGTCACACGAGCATACAGGAAGGCCCTGGACCATCTGTATGATCCATCGGTGGAGTACCTGCCCTACCGTGAGGAGCTCTTCAACGTCTCACACAGGGAGTTCTCAACAGGCTTCTTCTTCGGTAACGGTCCTGTAGATGTTGATGAAGCGGATTCTTTGGTTGCTGTGGACGACATCAACGTACCTACAACCGGTGGCTATCTTAGGGACTACATGTTCCTGGGTACAGTGCTGGACCAGGTGGCTCCTGGGGTGTACTCGATTGACATCAAGAACCAGATCAGAAACGGTGAGACCATAGAGTTCATCGGACCTGATGTCCTGTTTATCAGAGAGGACCACGTTTCCGTTCTCGATGCTGATTTTAAGGCCATTGATCACCTCGATCACTGCCGAACAGGGTACATAAAGACCTCTGCTCCACTTCAGCGTGGATACATCATTCGCAAGGAAATCAAGCTCTCCTAAGACCCTTTTGTTGCCTGAAACTGCGTTTTTTATGCTTTTTTGGCCGTTTTTTTGCATTTTTCAGGGGTTTTTCCAAAGATATTTCTTGCGTTGTGAATGAATTGTGATAAAATTTAATCAATATTCAGATCACCTAGGAGGAAGAAAAGCATGACAAATCATGACCAGCTCGTCGGATTGTTCGAGACCTATGTCCAGGAGAACCAGAAGTTCGAGGAGAAAGGCGTAAAGGCTTCAGCAGCTAGAGCAAGAAAGGCTCTCGCTGACATCTCAAAGCTCTGCAAGGCAAGAAGACTTGAGATCCAGGAAAAGAAGAACGCCATGGATGCACAGTAATTGACATGCATAATAGTCGATAGAAGCAGTCGTTTTCGGACGGCTGCTTTTATTTTTGGATTTAGGTTCTAGCCACCTTTTCCTTCCACTCTTCAAAGGTTGCCTTCAGATCCTCCTTGGCCACAACCATGCCGGCTGCTCCAAGTTTCTTGAGGATTATCGCAAGCTCCTTCTTTCTGGTGGCATCGAACTTCATCACTGCCTTGGCAATTGCGAAGAAGGCCTTCTGCTTGCTCAGCTTTATGTCCTGAAGGGTGTTCGCACCTGAGGCATCAACAGAATCGAATATCGAGTTCACAAGGGCCATCCTCTCCTTGTCATCCATTGTAGAGAGCCATCTGCTCACCGTCTCATCCATGAATATGCTTGCAGGGTCCTGTTCATCCACTGTCGCGAAATCAGTGGTGTTAACCTGCCATACCAGGGGGTTATGCTGCATCGGACCTGTTGCATCGCTCTTGATGATCGTCCTCTCGCTCTTGTTGTTAAGAAGAATCCCCACAACCGAGAAGGAAGGCATTATCAGTTTGACCTTATTGAGCGTTTCCAGGTACCTTGGGTCTTTGGATATCTTCTCATTGAAGCCAGGACCGTCGTTGGAGTAGACCTCGACTATCCTTTCCTTGGTTTTCTCATCGGCGAAGGCCGCAGCAAATACAGCTAAGTTCCCACCCTTTGAATGGCCTCCTACCCTGATCATGCTGTTGTTTTCTTTGGCAATGTTGTTCAAATAGGCCACAGCTTCCCTCTGGCCTTCGGTCTCCATGAAGCTGAAGTTCAGGTCCTCTCTCCAGCCGACTATGGTGTTGTCCGTCCCTCTGAAGGCAACGTAGATCGTGCCATCAGGGATATGGAAGGTCACTGCTGAGAACTGCACCTGCTTGTCATGGTCTATCCTGTTTATGTAGCTGCCGACCTTCACATCGCAGAACCTCGCTGAAACTTCAGCAAGTTCCAGAGTCTCCTTCGGGTTGTTCACAAGGTGTGATTCATAGCCATGGGCGGTGTAGCCCTCACTCAGTTCCTTGATTGTCACAGTGCCTTCACCTGGACCAGGTACAATGTCATCCATCTCCGCATAGCAGATCTCTGAGAAAATCAGGTTGTCAACGTCGTTGAAGGGTCGCTCATTGAATGTAATGTCCCCTCTCCATTTCATGTAATCATAGATGTTTGCCATGGCCTTATAATAACGTTTTACTAACCCGAATGTGAATAATAATCCCGAGGAACACGCTTGCTAATCTGAGTAGTATATTTTATCATTTTCGTGAAGGTTAACCATTCAAAGGAGGCTTCTCGTGAGGAAAGCACTGCTGCTGTTATTGGCATTGCTGGTCATACTTGTATCATGTTCCGAGTCTGAGGATTCAATCAATTCCGGCTCAGGTATCAAAGTCGATCTGACTAAACTCGAAGGGGATGAGAAAACCCTTACCCTCTCACCCAACGACACAGTGGATCTCTCTGGTGTCAAGATCGAGTCCCTGTACCTTGTGGAGGCCCAGGGAGCCTCCAGCGGTTCGTCAAAGGCACTCAATCCGAACATCTCGGCTGTGATAAGCAGCGGACCATTCATCATCCTGCCGCAAGAGGACGGGACCACATCATTCGCCGGTGCGGACATAGGGATATCTGCATCACTGACAGATGTCAAGATCAAGAAGGCCGGGAACACGTTGACCTTCGGTCCAAGCGAGGACAAGTACAACTTCGTGCAGATCAAGCTCGAGCCCACCGAATATGACCACAAGGATGCAGGTGAGCCAAGATATCTATGGCCGACATACCACAACTACATACACATCGATTTCAACAACAGCCATTGGAGCCATCTCAAGGACAAGAGGATCGTCATTGTCCAGAACACCATGTACGGTGCAAGCTCAGGCAGTGGCAGGATCAATTATTCATCGAACGAGTTTGGTCTGATCCAGAACGGAAGAGTCGAGTATTCAAGAGGCATAAAAGGTCTCTATGACCTGTCAGAGCTTGACAATGATGTGCTCAACCTGTACACATTCGCCAGAACATCCAACCTGAAAGGTGACCAGGAGTATATGAGGACCTATCTGATTCTGCCTGAGACCTTGTCCTCCACCCCATTTGACATAGTCGGTTACCCGCATGTATATCTTCTGCCAATGACCGATGAGTCCCCATATTATGAGGTCACCATCGACGACGTGAAGAGGGGCAATCTAAAAGGACTTGTAGGAAGCCTTCTCATGGGTCAGCCGAGAACCATAGGCGAGAACAACAACGGAGTCCGAATCGATAAGCTCCTAGGGATCAAGGAGATCGTTCAGGGTTCTACATCCGATACATTCAAGGTCACCTTATACATTGAGGGAGTCGGAGAGGACATAATAATCAACAGCCATCAGAGTAAGATCTCAGATACTGATTACTTCGGAGAGATAAGCATGACCGGGACATCGGAGAGCTGGACACCGGATTCGATAATCATGGACGGCCAGGAGCATCAGGTTGTGCTCGGAGAAGGCGGGATTACATCCAAGACATTCTATATCGAGGTGCCTGCAGAAAAGAACTACAACATGCACTACACCCTCTCGGATAACAGCAAGCAGGGGATCATCTTCGAATGCACGAACAAGAGAAACGGCTCAGGTCCTGTTGATGCGAATAACACAGACAGCGTCTATCAGGCTGGAATGCAGGGTTATATCACATTCTGCTGTCTGCACGGTGAGCAGACGATCACATACAAGTTCACAGAGAATTGATCAAAGGGAATTATGATGGAACGCTACGCCTGGAAGGCCAAGGTCAAGTCCGGGATGCTTGAGGAGTACAAGAGACGCCATGCTGAGATATGGCCTGAGATGACCGAGATGCTCAATGCTGCAGGGATTCACAACTACACCATCTGGAATGTGGGTGACGAGCTGTTCGGCTACTATGAATGCGAGTCCGTAGCCTTTGCATCTGCTGTTCAGTCCTCATCGGCTGTGAATGCCAAGTGGGATGAGTACATGAAGGACGTCATGGTCATGGAGAAGGATCCTGTGACAGGGGCCCAGCCGCTTATGGAGTGCGTGTTCTATCATAAATAGATTTGTTTTGGTTGTTTTTGCCTTTTAAGAAAAAAAACAAGACGCCTGGTTTAGAAGGGTTCCAGGCGTCTCCACTAAAAGGAGGTATGAAAAAAACTGTTGCTCTGTCTTCCTATTAGCAAGTAGCGTGCCAACTTGGCTTTTTTCCTTGTTCTCCTTTATTTCCGGTGGTTTTGAATATTTTTCAGCACGTTTTATGGTGTGCAGAAACTGTACAGCTGTGAAGTTTTTGCAAGGTGTGTGAAAAATTTGCACAGTTGTTTAGTTGTTTATTTTAGTTCTTTTTCTTTCTTTTCTTTTTTGTTTGTCACCTCTTCGCTTGCTTGCTCTTCTCCGGGTTCTCCCTGTAGAAGACTGCGGTGAAGCCTGTCGTGGCTATGAGTTCTGAGTTCGTTTTGTTCTTTAGCTCGTTGGCAAGGTCCTTGGTCAGGTCCTTGAAGTCCTGGAAACGAACCTTCACAAGCTCGTGGTCATCGAGTGCCTGATTGAGCATGTTGATCACACCCTCGGTGATTCCCTCATGTCCCACCATCACAACCGGTGAGAGTGACTGGGCCTCACCTCTCAGGCGGGCCCTTTCCTTGCTGTTCATCTTTTCAGCCATTGATCATGTCCTTGTACTTCTCGCGGACCTTGAATCTCTGGATCTTCTTGGTTGAAGTCATTGCCAGAGGCTCGTTCACGACAAATACCTTCCTTATCTTCTTGTACTGGAGAAGATCGTGGTTGACCTCTTCGACTATCTTGTCCATGTGCTCTTTGAGCTTTGCCACGTCTGGGTAGTTCTTCCTGCAGTCTTCGGACGGATAGATTATGGCGGCAACGCCCTCGATCTTCATCTTCGAGTCAACATCATAGCCTACTACGCAGATTTGTTCTATATCGTAGTAGAGCTGGAAGTGGTCCTCGATCTCCTCTGGGAAGACGTTCTTTCCACCGTCGGTGACTATTATGTTCTTGGCACGGCCGGTGATGTAGACGAAGCCCTTCTCATCCATGTAGCCGACATCCCCTGTGTGGAGCCAGCCGTCCTTGTCGATCGTCTCGGCAGTTGCCTCAGGGTTCTTGTAGTAGCCCT